>NZ_WUEH01000024.1 GCF_010468615.1 Pseudodesulfovibrio sp. JC047
CCATCAGGGCCATATCAAGAGTATAGGCCGAATATATGACAGCATTCGATTCTGCGTTGCCAACAAAAAAAGCACTTGCCAAATGGGCGGGTCCATATATGTCTCCTTATTTGTCGATAAACGAGATAAGCCCCATTAACAGGGCATAATCATGGGGGTTTCTTCTCTTGGGAAATATGCTAAGTCACGATGACGTACAGATGCTTTGAAGAATGCCCAGCGTGCACAGAATGGTGTATATTTGAAAGAGAGGAGAGGGTGTGATGATGCGTGATACTCCCGAGGACGTTCAGGAACAAAAACAGTTGCTGATTGTCAAACAGCCGATTTTTGACCGAAACAAGTCGGTCTGGGGGTATAGATTCCTCGTCAATCACGTCCAGGAGGACGGGAATATCGCTGGTGAGCGCAGTGATCTTGAGTTGGTGACGGAACAGCTGGCGTCCATTTTTGCCTATAGAGAGAGTGGGGCGACAGAAATTTTTTTTGTGCTTTCAGTCAAGGATGAGACGCCGCTCGAACAAACTGCTTTTCCATTGAATTTAGCAAATTGTGTATTAAGCATGAGTGGTGAGGCCGTGAATCTCCGGCAATGTTCTCATTTGGCCGATCTTGTTCGAGAACGCGGTGGGCTGTTGGCCGCTGAGGCGGATGATCCTTCGGACGTGTTGGAAGTGGTCCTGAAACAGTGTGATGTGGTTAAGGTCTCCATGGCCGGCAAAAATCCAGCTGAAATCGTGACGCTTTGTCAGAAATTCAAAGGGTGCTCAGGCAAATTGATGGCCGCCAATGTTGAGAATTGGGAAACCTACGAAGGTGCCCGTGCTCTTGGTTTTCAATATTTTCAGGGATCGTTTTTTGGTATGCCCGAAGTCAAGGCAGCCAAGGTGCTCCAGTCCACATCTGTTGCCAAATTGCAATTGTTGAAGGCCTTGAATAGTCCTGACTGCGGCATGGATGAGCTTGCTTCGATTATCGCGTCTGATATTTCCTTGAGTTATCGAATCCTTCGGTACATCAATTCAGCCTCTTTCGGGTTTCAGACCCAGATCAAGTCCATCCAGCAGGCCGTGACATTGCTTGGTTTGAAAGAATTGAAGCATTGGTGCACGGTGGTGGTCATGACAGATATCGATTCCACCCCCAAGGGCGAAGAGGTCGCGTATACGGCATTACTTCGGGCGCGATTCCTTTCTCGATTTGCCGAATTGAGCACGACGGTTACCCCGTCGCCTGATTCCATGTTCATGTTGGGGCTATTTTCCAAATTGGACGCACTCCTTTCGTTTCCCATGGAGCAGGCGCTTGAAAATGTTTCCCTGGATACAAATCTCATGGATGGTTTATGCGGTGTTCCCAATGAGTATAACACGCTAACCCGTATGATGGAGTCCATTGAAGCTGGGGATTGCTCAGAGGCCAGCAAGGTCTTGAAACAGTATGCCGTCAACTGTGTGGAAATGGCTGCGGAATACATGAAGGCCGCCACATGGACATCGCAGCAATTGAGTGAAATGCAGCAATGAGATCTCTTGCAAATGATGTAAAAAAAACCGGAATACATCGTATTCCGGTTTTTTTATTTTTGAATGGCGACAAGTTACAGTGTATTGGCTCGTTTTGTGTCGTCTTTGAAGAGCTTGTAGTTGATGGCATCGACCACGGCCTGCCAACTGGCTTCGATGATGTTGTGTGAGACACCCATTGTCGTCCAGTGGGCATCTTGATCGCCGGTTTCAACGAGCACTCGGACAAAGGATGCGGTGCCGCCGGTGTCTCGCACTGCACCTGATAATACGCGGACCTTGAAGTCGAGGAGACGAATGGTTGAAAGTTCCGGATAGAATCGTTCCAGTCCTTTTCGCAGCGCACGGTCAAGGGCGTTGACCGGTCCCATGCCGGTGGCAGCGGTGTGTTCCTGCTGGCCTTTGACTTCTACGATGACCGTGGCTTCAGTGAATGGTTCTGGGTCTTCTTCCCGTTTGGCATCGACCACAAAGAAGTTTTTGAAATGGAAATAATCGAGCGGTTGTCCCAATGCCTCCTGAAGGAGTAATTCAAAGGAGGCATCCGCCACGGAATATTCATATCCCATGCTTTCACGCAATTTAAGTTCCTTGAGCAGGCGATCGACAGTGGGGTCGTGTTTGCCCAGATCATAGCCCAGTTCTTTGGCCTTGAAGAGGATATTCGATTTCCCTGCCTGATCCGAGAGCAGAACGCGCTGGACATTCCCTACGGTTTTTGGAGGGATGTGTTCATATGTTTTGGAATCTTTCAGGATGGCGGAAACATGGATGCCCCCTTTGTGCGCAAAGGCCGAAGCCCCGACAAAAGGTTGGCGCATGAAAGGCCGAAGATTTGCTGTTTCGCTGACGAAATGGGACGTATTCAAGAGTCTTGGAAGATTGGCTTTACCAATGGTGTCAATACCCATTTTCAATTCGAGATTGGGGATGACCGAACAGAGATTGGCGTTGCCGCACCGTTCGCCATAGCCATTGACTGTCCCTTGAATCTGAGTGGCTCCTTGCCGGACGGCCTCAAGCGAGTTGGCAACAGCGACTTCTGAATCATTGTGCGCATGAATGCCCAGTTGCGCTTCGGGAATGACCGTTTTGAGTGCCTGCATGGCTTCGGCTATTTCGGAGGGAAGGGAACCGCCGTTGGTATCGCAGAGAATCAAGCGCGCGGCACCGGCTTCATGAGCGGCTTGGACTGCTTGAAGTGCGTATTCCGGATTGTGTTTGAAACCATCGAAAAAGTGTTCGGCATCAAAGATGACTTCATCCACTCGTTTGTTCAGATAACTGACGCTGTTGGCAATGAGTTCGAGATTACGTTCGAGAGAGATACCAAGGGCTGTGGTGGCGTGTAGGTCCCAGGTTTTGCCGAAGATCGTGATGACGGAGGTGTTTGCGGCGAGCAGGTTGGAAAGATTCGGGTCTTTTTCCGGGGTGGTCTTGGCAAAATGGGTGGAACCAAAGGCGGTCAGCTTGGCGTTCTCCCATGTATGTCCCTTGATTCTTTCAAAGAATCTCTGGTCCGTGGGGTTGGCGCCTGGCCAACCCCCTTCGATGTACTGTATACCCAGCTCATCCAGCTTGTGAGCGATGCGGATTTTGTCTTGTGTGGTGAGATTCAGTTCCTCTGCTTGTGCCCCGTCTCGTAAAGTCGTGTCATATATTGTTACGTGTCTCATGTGTTACTCTGTATGTTTGCCTTCTTCCAGGTTGAAGGCTTTGTGGAGTGTGCGTACAGCCAGTTCGGTGTACTTGTCGTCGATCAGGCAGGTGACCTTGATCTCGGATGTGCTTATCATCAGGATATTGACGTTCTCATCGGCAAGCGCTTGGAATGCCCGTGAGGCCACTCCGGAATGATTTCGCATGCCGACGCCGATAATCGAGATTTTTGAGACATTGAGGTTGTGGGTGAGTTCTTCGAAGCCGATTTCGTATTGGAGCTTGGACAGCGTCTTTATGGTCATGTCCACATCTGAACGGGGAACAGTGAATGTCATGTCGGTCAAGCCGTCTTTACTCGGATTCTGGACGATCATGTCAACCAGAATTTTCTTGTCTGCCAGGGGAGAGAATATTTGTGCGGACACGCCCGGATGGTCGTGGACATGGACCAGTGTAATCTGGGCCTGATCTTTGTCATAAGCGATCCCGGAAACGAGAACGGATTCCATATTTTCATCCTCCTGAGTGACTATAGTGCCCGGTTCGTCTGAAAAAGTAGAGCGGACATGGACGGTTACATTATATTTTTTGGCAAATTCCACGGAACGGATCTGAAGGACCTTGGCACCCATGCTGGCCATTTCCAGCATTTCATCATAGGCGACTTTGTCGATTTTTCGCGCATCCGTACACATGTTGGGGTCGGTAGTGAAAACACCCGGCACATCGGTATAAATTTCGCAGACATCAGCATCCAGAGCCGCAGCCAGCGCGACTGCAGAGGTGTCCGAGCCGCCTCGTCCGAGCGTGGTAATGCGTTTGTTTGCAGTACAACCTTGGAACCCGGCAATGACGAGGATGTCGTACTCTTGGAGCAGTTCTTCGAGTTCCTCGGCGTCAATGGCTTCAATTCGGGCTTTGCCGTGCGCTTCGTTTGTTTTGACCGGAGCCTGAAAGCCCAGAACAGAGCGACATTTGACGCCCTGTTGCTTGAGTAGCATGGCAAACAATGAGGTTGAGACCTGTTCACCGGTCGAGACCAGCGAATCAACTTCAGCGGGGTCAGGGGTGTCGGTCCACTCTTTGGCAAGGGCGAGGAGTCTGTTGGTTTCTCCGGACATGGCCGAAAGAACCACGATGACCTTGTTGCCTTCCCGATAGGGGCGAAGGACTTTTTGCATGACTTGACGTTGACATTCCAGGTTGCGGACTGACGTTCCGCCAAATTTTTGTACGACGATGTTCATGATGCGTTCTGCTTTGTCTTTAGTGCTGTTCGTGTTCCTGTGCCACGGATTCGACAAGTGTTCGTGTCGTTTCTCCGACTGCCTGGAGTGTCAGATCCCGTCCTTTTTCTGAAGGGGACCAACGCAACAGGAGCGCTTCACTGGGCCAGAGTTCACGGTCAAGAAATTGAATCCATTCAATGATCGTAACGGTTTCCGTCTCCTCCAACTGCTCAAAGAGCGCGTCATCCGGAGGCATTCCTTCCAATCTGTACAAATCAAAATGTGCCACGGGTGGTGTGGTGGGGTACAGATTGAATATATTGAAGCTCGGGCTGGACACTTCGGCCATTTCCGAGCCTGGCAAGGATTCGACAAACCCTCTCACCAGCGTGGTTTTGCCTGAACCGAGGTCGCCTTGCAAGAGCAATGACGGCGGGGTGGGCATTTTTTTTACGCAGTGAGCCAGAAATCGACCCAAGGCAAGGGTGGCTTCCAAGTCGGGAAGGTGCAGTTGTACGTCCATGAAAATCCTTCGACTATGCTTTCAAGAGGGTTTTCAAAACGTCTTCTTTGCCGACCACACCAACGAGAGCCTCATTCTCAACGACTGGCAATGTGAACAATTTCTGATTTGCCATGACAGTCGCGATATCCTCAAGGGAGGTTTCTGGCGAAATTACGGTCGGGTCGTGTGTCATGGCTTCGGCGACCGTCACCGCTGACATTTTGCTCATTTCGCGTTCGAGATCTTCATGTGAAGAAATGGGGAATACGCCATCGAGCAGGGTGAAAAAGGACGGCATGGTTATTTTTTTCTGTTGGACGACAAGGTCCGCCTGACACAGGATGCCGACAACCGTTTCTTCTTCGAGGACTGGTGCGCCGTTGATTTTGTGTGTCAGCAATGTTTGGGCGGCGGTGGTGATATCGGTATCCGGTGTCAATGTAATGCAATCAGTGGTCATGATGTCTTGAGCTGTCAACATGGTTGATCTCCTGGGTGTTTTGTCGTTGCCACGGTCGGCAACATGTGGGCAATTTCTGAAGCGAGATTGCCACGCATGGGAAATTCTTCATTCAATGCGCTGCCTGCCAGCCCATGCCAGTAGACACCGAGACAGGCTGCCTGAATTGGGGCAAGGCCTTGGGCCATAAGTGAACCGATGACGCCGGACAGGACGTCTCCCGAGCCGCCAACGGCCAGATTGGGTTCTGAAAACGGGCTGAGGCAGGTCAGATCACTATCCGATACCACGGTTCCGGCTCCTTTGAGAACCAGAGTGGCGTCCGAAAGGTGTGAAAAAGTTCGGACGGCCTGCATTCGATCGGCCTGAATTTTTGCTGATGATGTGGTGAGCAATCGGGCCATTTCTCCCGGATGCGGCGTCAGTACGGTTTGTTCCGGCAGGACATCAAGCAGGTCCATGGATTGGGCGAGCGCAAACAGTGCATCCGCATCCAGAATGATTGGTTGTGTGCATTCACGAATGAACGCGGCAATAAAGGCCTGAGTTTCCGTGTCTCTGCCAATTCCCGGTCCTAGAATAACCGCATCGAAACGCGATAATTCGTTGAGCACCAGATGAGCCAGAGACGGTTTCCATGTCGATCCTTCGCCCAGTGGGAGCGTCATGATGTCAGGAGATCCTGCCTTGATGGCATCGGCTACCCCTCCGGGACAGCCAATGGTGACGAGTCCGGCTCCACTTCGGAGTGCTCCGAGGCCCGCAAGATGAGGTGCGCCTGTCAATCCGGCACTGCCTCCAAGAATCAGGACATGGCCCGCTTTTCCTTTGTGCATGGTCGGTGAAACGTGGGGAATCAGGTGCATGATTTCTCTGGTAATGAGATGATGATCCACACCGTGTTTATTTTGTATTTTCAGGGGAATACCGATGGGACAAACGTGAATGGTGCCGGTATATTGATCGGCTTCGGGCATAACCAGTCCAAGCTTCGGGGCTTCGAAGGTCGCTGTTGCATCGGCCATGACCGCGATCGGTTGGGCCGAGCCACTCAAGCCGTTCAAGCCGGAAGGGATATCGACGGCCAGCACAAAGGCCTGATGGCCGAGCCGGTTTATGGTTTGAATCAGGGTTTGATACGCTGGCCGCAGGTCTCCCGAGAATCCGGTGCCCAGCAATGCGTCGATGATGATGTCCGGCTGCGGAAGGGTGTCCAGCGAGACATCGGAAAGATGCGTGAGCGGGATATCGAGTTTATTTGCCCACGACAGGTTGATGCCGGTTTCGCCAGTATAGTCCTTTTGGGGCTTTGTGTGAAAGACGGTTACATTTGCTCCCAGATCATGGAGGTGTCTGGCTATGGCGAGTCCGTCGCCGCCATTATTCCCTGAGCCGACAAAGCAGAATACGTCTGAAGCTGCCACGGAACCATATTCTTCAAGAATGACATTGACGGCCTCATGACTGGCGGTTTCCATGAGGGTGATGCCGGGAATACCAATGGAATTGATGGTTTCGTGATCCCAGATACTCATTTCAGTCGGTGTGGGAAGTGGCAACAGCATAGCGTCTCCAAAGAGATTGGTGTGAATTTATCCTTCCAGTATCACGGTGGCACCAGCCGTGTCACGGGAATGGGTCAAAGTGATGTGCGCCGCAGTGACACCCTGTCGTTTACACGCTTCAAGGCCCGTGTCCAGAAAGGCGATTTCCGGTTTGCCGCTCGGTGCATGAAGGATTTCAACACATTTGAAATGGATGCCTTGGGCGAATCCGGTTCCCAACGCCTTGACCGCAGCTTCTTTTCCGGCGAACAGCGCGGCCAGGCGTTTGGTTGGATGTGCGTGTGGCAATTGGTCGATTTCGCGGTCTGTCAGGATGCGGTGGGCAAATCTGAGGCCGTACCGTTCCCAGAGTCGTTCAATGCGGTCCAGTTCCGCGAGGTCCATACCAATACCTTTTATCATGGTTAATCCGCGAACGAGCGAACAAGTTGCGCCATGTCACGGACCGCTCGATCAAGTCCGACATAGATGGCTTTGGCCATAATGGCATGGCCGATGGAATATTCCGTGATTCCAGGAACATCCTTGAAATTGAGAATGTTTCGGTAATTCAGGCCATGGCCGAGGTTGACTTTCAAGCCGATATCCTTGGCCAGAGCTATTCCCTTGAGGATTTTCTCAAGTTCCTTGTTCCGTGCGTTGATCTCTTTGGCATCGGCATAGTGGCCAGTGTGAATTTCAATGAATTCTGCGCCAGTGGCTTGAGCTGCTTGAATCTGTTTGGGATCGGCGTCAATAAAGAGGCTCGCCCGAATGCCTTTGGCATGAATAGGCTCAAGGAATTCTTTAAGTTCCTGTTCACGGCCGATGCAATCCAATCCGCCTTCGGTGGTGAGTTCCTGTCGTTTTTCGGGGACAAGGCAGACCATTTCCGGTTCGATTTTCAATGCGATGGATTGCATTTCTGCGGTGGCAGCCATTTCTAAGTGTAACCGAGTGTTGCAGGTTTGTTTGATGAGTTCCACGTCTCTATCTTGAATGTGACGACGATCTTCACGAAGATGGACAATGATTCCAGTTGCTCCGGCCATTTCCGCCATGTAGGCGGCGGTGACGGGTTCTGGTTCAATACCTCTTCTGGCCTGACGCAGTGTGGCCACATGATCGACGTTGACAACGAGTACCGGCATTCTTCTTTCCTCCGAACTGAGCAATAAAGTGATATCTTCAAATATTAAGCCTTCTTCATTTGAATGGCAATAGTTGAGACAATGGGCTATCAAATTAGGATTCTCTTGACAGGAAAAAAGGCTTAGAGGTATCGACTTGGCCTATTATTGATTTGAAATATCATCGGGAGCTGTCTTGCTATGAACGTATGCATCGTTGGCACTGGGTATGTGGGCCTTGTCTCCGCAGCCTGTTTTGCCGAAATGGGAAATAATATTATTTGTGTGGATGTCAATCCAAAAGTCGTGGAGACCTTGAGGAGTGGCAAGGTCCATATCTTTGAGCCTGGTCTGGAAGATTTGGTCAAACGCAATACTGAGCAGGGTCGATTGATCTTCACCACGGATTTGGGAGAAGGGTTGGCCGTCTCGGAAATAGTTTTTATTACAGTTGGAACTCCGTGTGGGGACGATGGTTCTTGTGATCTTTCCTATGTGGATGCCGTTGCCCGGGAAATTGGGCAGCGCATGACAAGCCCGAAGATTGTTGTGGATAAATCGACTGTCCCAGTTGGCACGGCGGACCGGGTGCGAGGTATTATCGCCGATGCCCTGGAGCAACGAGGCGAGTCCATTGATTTTGACGTGGTTTCCAATCCCGAATTTCTGAAAGAGGGTGATGCCGTCAACGATTTCATGAAACCGGACCGGGTCATTGTCGGAACGGAGAATGACGATTCGGCTCAGGCATTACAAGTCTTGTACGGTCCTTTTGCCCGGAATCGTGAGAAGCTCATTGTCATGGGAGTGCGTTCTGCGGAAATGACCAAGTATGCGGCCAACTGCATGCTTGCAACAAAGATTTCGTTCATCAATGAAGTCGCCAATATTTGTGAACGAGTCGGAGCGAATGTCTCGGAAGTTCGTGCGGGAATCGGATCTGACAGCCGCATTGGCTACAGCTTTATTTATCCGGGTGTCGGATACGGTGGGTCCTGTTTTCCCAAGGATGTGAAAGCACTCATCGGTACGGCTGCGGAAAACGGGTATGATGCCCGGCTGATTCGGTCCGTGGATGAGGTCAATAACGCGCAAAAACGTGTTTTGTCTGATAAAATCAAAGAATATTTTGAGCCGCAAGGTGGCGTGAAGGGACGTACTTTGGCCATGTGGGGCATTGCCTTCAAGGCCAATACCGATGACATTCGAGAGGCGTCAGCCATTGAAGTCATCAAGGAATTGACGGCTCTAGGCATGACGGTTCGTGCTTTTGATCCCGAGGCGAACGAGCGTGCTCGTGAAGAAGTTGGTCACCTCGACGGATTGGACATTCTCGACGATCAATATGCAGTTCTGGATGGCGCGGACGCTCTGGCGGTGGTCACGGATTGGAATCAGTTTCGGGACCCGGATTTCGAACGTATCAAGCGGGACATGAAGGCCCCGTTGGTCTTTGACGGTCGGAACCTGTATTTGCCGGAACGCATGGGGCAGGCTGGATTTGCCTATTTCAGCATCGGAAGAAAGCCCGTCAAATAAGAGCCTTAGAATCGGTATTCTTTGCTATAAAAAACTCCCCGCTTCACAGACGAAGCGGGGAGTTTCTTGTTGATGTCTCAAATTAGAATTGGCTTTTGCAACAGGTCCGATATTGCAGTTCCTGTAAAATGACGCGTTCATATTCAGGATTATATTCCAACTCGGTTTGTTCGTGCTGGTCAAGAATTTTGGCAAGTTGTTGTGTTTCTTCCCAAAAATCAAGAAGTTCTTCGTCAGCCAGATTTTTGACCTGTTCTTCCAGAGAGTATTGGTCACTGAAATTTGCGTATTGGCCCATAGGTAAAAGGTCCATCCTGTATGTAAAAAGTCAAAAAAATCAAACTAATAGGTGCAATGCAAAATGTAAGTTAGTCGTTTCTTATTTTATCGTCAATAGAACTTTGGCGTTTTACTTGCCTAGATGCTGTTAACTTGTTTTATTTATTGATAAAAAAAGATGCTTTGTTTGTAATTACAGCATGATGGGAACGAGTGATGTGCGTCTTGTCAAGGATTCCGTGCGGATGGAGATTCTGATTGACAAAGAAGGGTGCTGTTGACAGATTCAATGACTGAAAATGAGAATGAAAAAGACTTGGACCGAGCCACTGAGGACGGAGTTATCATGAGCCTTGAAATTGAAGAAATTGGCGATGTCAAGGGAGCCGAGAGCGATCAGGAGTTGATTCAACTGGTCACGTTCAGCATTGGTGAAGAAGAGTTTGGCGTGAATATACTTCAGGTTCAGGAGATCATCCGGACCATGGAGATCACGAACGTCCCACGTGCGCCTGAATTCGTGGAAGGGGTTATCAATCTGCGAGGGAAGGTTATTCCCATCGTGGATATGCGCCGTCGTTTTGGCCTTGAGTCAAAGGAACACGATAAATATACTCGGATTATTGTCATCGAAATCGGAATGATTATCGTTGGTTTCGTTGTGGATGCGGTTTCTGAAGTCTTGCGTATCCCTGCAAATTCCGTCCAGCCGCCGCCTCCGGTTGTTGCCGGTATGGATGCTGATTATATTGATGGCGTGGGGAACCTTGATGACAGGCTTCTTATCTTGTTGGATCTGGACTCCTTGTTGGATAACGAGGAAAAGGAAGCCTTAGGCACGGTATAGCGCGTCGAGATAGTTGATGACAAGCCGCTTCACTCCCGATAGGGAGAAGGCGGCTTTTCCGTTTTGCGTCAAAAAAATTGAGAGCGACCAATCAGTCAAACCATGTCAGTATATCCTCAAGCCATAGCAGAATTCATGCGTAAAGCGGTTGATTCTGTGCGTATTTTCAAGAGTGGTCCCGGCAGTCAGGCCCTGATGGCGGGTTCCTTGCTTGCCAAGGGGAACAGTGCGATTATTGTTGTTCCCGGTGTGGCCGAATTTCGGGAAATGCGTGCTCTTCTCACGCTTTTTTCTTCTTCATCTTCCGCTACTCCCTTGGAACGACCGACTTGGGAAAACGAGTGGCTTTTTCTTCCCCCATATCATTCGAAAACAGCCGACGCGCAGGCGTGGAGTGAACGGTGGGCCGCTCTGTATGGCCTGACCTACGGGAAAAAACCGTGTGGCGTGCTCATGACATCTGACAATTTCCTGCCACATTGGCCGGAAGAGTCCGTCTTGCGTGAGAATTGGGTTTCTCTCGTAAAAGGCGAAGAAATGTCGCCGGATATCCTTTTGGAGCAGCTGGTCAGTTGGGGATATGTGCGACGTAAGCTCGTTTCCGGTCCTGGGGACATGGCGATGCGCGGAGATATTCTCGACATTCATGCGCCGGGATATGCCTTGCCTGTGCGGTTGGAGTTTTTCGGCGATATTCTTGAGGAAATCCGACTGTTCGATCCCGCATCGCAACGGTCAAAGGCGGATCTGAATGAGGCTGTTTTGTTGCCGGTTGCGCCAGGAATCACCACTGATGTGTATGCTGAACAAGCCACGGTCATGTGGGAAAAACTCAGGAAAACCGGCGAGATAAATGCAGTTCAGGAACATTCCCTGCTGGAACGGCTTGATGTGAACAACGGTTTTGTCTGGCCCGGGTTATACTACGAGAATCCGGTTGGACTGGAGACATATTTTCCCAAAAATGCCGCATATCTGTTGTCTTCTGGTGGAGCATTACGTGCGCGGCTTGAAGATCGTGATCAGGCATGGCGTGATTTCCTCAAGGAAGAAGAACGAGAAAAAGGGGTGAGTCTGCCGTTGCGGTTCATCGTTCGGACGCATGAAGCGGCTCGTCAGGTATGGCGTGATGCCCGGCAGCTTGTGTTTGAAGATTTGACCATTGGTCGGGAAAAAAATGGGATCGATATGGGGGAAACTCCGTATAGCGATTTTACCGATATTTTTTGGCAGCCTGAAGCGTCCCGGAGGCCGTGGTCTGCACTCATGACCGGTTTGAAGGAATGGAACACATCCGGTCAAACCACAATTCTCAGTTTTCGAACCCAACGTTCACGAAGTAAATTTCTGGCTTTGGCAGAGCAGGAAAACCTGCCCATGAGCCTGGACTACACTTCGGGGAAACGGGGCATTTTTGCGCTGATTTCTCCATTGCGCAAAGGCATGGAATTGACGTGGAACCAGACTCGTCTTCTTGGTGAAGAGGTTTTGCAGCCTCAGGCTCCTCGTGTGCATGTCGGACGGGATAAAGCTTTCAAGGGCTTGGAAAAATACGATGATTTGTCAGAAGGAGATCTTCTGGTCCATCGGGATTATGGGCTGGCCCAATTTGGTGGATTGCACCACATGAACCTTGGTGCCGGGTCAAACGATTATCTTTTGTTGTTTTTTTCCGGTGACGATAAATTGTATCTTCCGGTGGACCGACTGAATTTGGTGCAACGGTTCAAGGGGCCGGAAGGGGCCAAGCGGCCTTCTTTGGACAAGCTTGGTGGGACGCGGTGGAGCAAGACCACGGCCAAGGTGCGCAAGGCAATTGAGAAAATTGCGCACGAATTGGTTGAAATGTATGCTTTTCGCAAGGTTGGTAAAGGGTTCGGATACGGTCCATTGGATGAGATGTATGCCGAATTTGAAGCGACCTTCGGCTTTGAGGCAACGCCGGATCAGGACCGGGCGGTTGCCGATGTCTTTCGAGATATGGAAAAATCGGAACCAATGGATCGGCTGGTGTGCGGTGACGTGGGCTTTGGCAAGACCGAAGTGGCCCTTCGAGCAGCTTTTCGAGCGGCTTTGGAAGGGTATCAGACCGCTTTGCTCTGTCCGACAACCGTTCTGGCCGAACAACATTATCAGACTTTTACCAAACGGATGGAAGGATTTCCGGTCCGGGTGGGAATGCTTAGTCGATTTGTTTCGGCCAAACGGCAGAAGACCATCATCGAAGCCGCAGCTCGGGGAGAAATCGATATCCTTATCGGGACACACCGTTTGTTGTCCAAGGATGTGGAGCTACCGAATCTCGGATTGCTCATTTTGGATGAAGAGCAGCGTTTTGGAGTGAAGCATAAGGAAAAACTGAAACATTTCAGACAGAATATTGATGTTTTGACCCTGACCGCGACGCCTATTCCCAGAACGTTGCAGCTTTCTCTGTCCGGTATCCGAGGGTTGTCCGTGATCGAGACCCCGCCAGTTGACCGCAAACCGGTTAAAACTGCACTCATTGAGCGTGACAAGCTTGAATTGAAGGGCGTGCTTGAACGAGAGCTTGAGCGTGGGGGCCAGGTCTACTGGGTGTACAACCGGGTAAATGGATTGGCTCAGGTTGCGGATTATGTGCGGGAATTGGTGCCTGATGCCAAAGTAGGCATGGCCCATGGTCGTATGAATGAGAAGACGTTGGAAGAGGCCATGCGAAATTTTTGGCATGGAGAACTCGATGTTCTCGTGTGTACCGCTATTGTCGAATCCGGTCTTGATTTTCCGAATGCCAATACATTGATCGTGGATCAGGCGCAGCTTTTCGGGCTTGGCCAGTTGTATCAGCTTCGAGGCCGTGTCGGACGAAGCGAGCGGCAGGCGTATGCCTATTTTGTGGTGCCGTCCATCAAGGATATTTCGGAAATCGTTCGTAAACGCTTGCGTATCATTCTGGACATGGATTATCTGGGAGCAGGATTCAAGGTCGCCATGGAAGATTTACGGCTTCGAGGAGCCGGTAATATTTTAGGTGAAGTCCAGTCCGGGCAGATGGCCAAGGTTGGGCTGGAGTTGTTTTTGGAAATGCTGGAAGAAGAAGTGCGTCGCTTGCGTGGCGAGGCCGAGACCAGAGCCAGCGATCCTGAATTGAATTTCGTTTTTGAAGCGCATATCCCGAGTGGATATATTCCTGATTCGAAAGAACGACTGCGTTATTACAAGGCGTTGTCGTCAGCGTCCACTGAGTTGGGACTTCGGGAGTTCGAGGCGGAAATACGGGATCGTTTTGGCCCGTTGCCAGAGACGTTGGATGCCTTTTTCGGCGTATTGCGTCTGAAACAGACCTTGTCCCATTTGCAGGCGGCCCGGGCGGAATTGTATCCGGGACGGGCGGTTGTCACTTGGAGTGATACCGCTATTGCGGTCAGTCCTGAAAAATTGATTCAGTGGGTTGGTGCCCACGGAGATATGGCTCGGATCATTCCTCCGGCCAAGTTGGAAGTCCGCTATGGAACAACTGACTCCATGCGGCAGGCCCTTGAAGAAACGGCTGTTGATTTGGAGGCCATGTTGGATATGAAATCTGAAACAGCACACGATACACACTAAGAGTTGCTATGTTGCGCACGATCTGTATGGTCTTGATTCTTGCCCTTTTTGCGGGCTGTTCCGGTGATTCTGATGATATCGGAATTGTCGCACGAGTGAATAAGGCTCCTATTTATTTGACACAATTGGAATTTCAACATGACCAATTTCAGGCGGATTCTATCGGATCCTATGCCCCGAGTGTGGAAAAGCTCAGGGCTGAATATGGTGACATTCTAGCCGATCTGATCGTTCAGGAGTTGGTTGTTCAGGATCTGGTCCGTCGGGATATGGCGGTGACGGACAAAGAAGTTCAGGAAGCTGAAGACGTCGTTCGGGCAGACTATCCTGAAGGCGCGTTCGAACAGGTCCTGGTCGAGGAATATATCGATTTGAAATCATGGCGTCGTCAGTTGAAATATTATCTGGCGCAGAAAAAATTGTTTCAACATGTGCTGAGAGCACAGATCAAGATTGATTACAAGGAAGCCGAAGCCTACTACCGTGAGCATATTTCCGATTTTTATCTGCCGGAGAGTATGCGCATACTCGTGGTTCGAGGCCCGAGCCGGGAATTGGTGGTCAAGGCGGTTGAGAAATTCAACCGAGACCGGAACCAAATGAATCTGGCCACGGCTTTTGGCGAGGTGGAAACCCGTGAAGTGGTTGTTCGGGAAGGCCGCATTTCCGCTGCATGGCGGAGTGCCTTGGAAGGGTTGAAACCGGGACAGTCGAGTGATGTCCTGACGGATCGACTCGGTTTTGAGGCGTTGGTCCTTTTGGAGCGCAGTGAAGCCAAGGTCCTGGCGCCGGCTCAGGCATATCCTCTTGTGGAAGAAGCCTTGCTTGAGAGTAAATTGCGGGATGTCTTTGACGTTTGGTTGACGGACAATCTTGCGTCGGCAAAGATCACCGTGAGTGAGCATCTGCTTGCTGAGGCTGAAGAGAAAAGTGTGGCCAAATCTGTGGAGCCAGACATGTCGGCGATTCAGGAAAATATGGAAAAATCCAACCCGGATACATCCAATAGTGCGGCCTCTGAAAAATAAATCAACGGCCTATTCGTTGCATAGTTTGTTCAAACTGACTAGAATTTGTCAAAATATTGGTGAAACTCGCAGGGTGTTTCACTGTCCAAGGAGTACATGCGTGGTCAAATTTTTTTCTCTGATCATTGGAGCCATGTTGATGCTTTCCGCAGCGCAGGCATGGGCAGCCGAGACGGTTATCAATCGGATTTTGGTCAAGATCAATGACAACATCATCACTGAATATGATCTTGATGAAGAGATGAAACCGATCATGGAGAAGCTTAAGGGAAGGGTGCTCAGTGCTGCTGAAAAACAGCAGCTTGGCAAAATTCGGAAACAGGCTCTCAACAATTTGATTAACCAGGTGCTTGTGGATCAGGAAGTCGCTCGCTACGGGATTTCCATTAGCGAAGCGAGTATTGACAAGGAAATTCAGCGTGTCAAAGATGAACAGGAATTAGACGATGCCGGGTTTGAGGCGTTGGTTGCCAAAGATGGACTGACTCTTCAGGACTTTCGTGCAAAGTTGAAAAAGTTGTTTGAAAAACAAGAACTTATTGGACACATGGTCAATAAGAAAGTGCTTGTCACCGATACGGAAATTGCGGAAGAGTACGCCGACAGAAAAGATGATTATACGCTCGACAAGATGGTCGAATTGGCCATTATCCTTTTGCCGTCGGATGTGTCCGCGGTTGAGGTGAAAGAGCGGATCAACGATGAAGAACTGACGTTTGCTGAAGCCGCGAGCAAGTACAGCATCGGTCCCGGTGCTGCTGCTGGTGGGTCTATCGGTGAAGTCGGATATGCGGATCTGGCAGAGGACTGGAAAGAGGCCTTGAGAGGGCTGCAACCCGGTGGTGTCAGTGAACCTTTGACCATTCAGGGGAAGGAAGCCTTGCTTTCTCCCGTGACTATTTCGGAAGATCGTCTGGTGCCTTTGGAAGAGGTGCGGGACGATATTTACAAGGAATTGATGCAGAAAAAACGAGATACTATTTTTACCGAGTATTTCGATACGTTGAAACAAAGCTCGGTCATCGTGTATATGGACGATGCGACCAAGCCTGAGAATGGAGTGTCTCAATGAATTTTCAGGAACTCGGAGAAACGTTGCGAGAGCGGCGTGAAGCCAAGGGGATGACAATAGAGGCGGTCATGGAGGCCACAAAGATCAGCAGGATCAATTTGGTGGCCCTTGAAGAAGGTGACACCTCTTCCATGCCACACCCAGTGTATGCCAAGGGATTTGTCAAAAGTTACGCCAGACTGCTTGATCTGGATGCTGAAGAACTCGCGCTGATCGTTGACCGGGAATATCAGCTCAATGAACAGAATGCTGATGAAGTCGATTATGACGTGTCGCCATCCGCTGAAAAGGCGTTCCACGAGATGGATGCCCCCGCAGCGAAAAAACGGTCCGTCTGGCCGTCCATTTTGCTTGTTGTGGTGTTGAGTTGTTCATTGATCGCGCTTGTCATGTATTTGAATAAAGGGGATGAAACGCCTGCTCCTGCAGAGATGAGTGAAAGCTCGGCCCCTGGAGTGCAAACCGAGGCACCTGTTGTTACTGAGCCGATGGAGTCTGTCGGCTCAGGCGAAGAGGCGACTCAACCTGCGGAGTCAACGGTGGATTTTCAGGAAGGGGCTGATGGCGTGGCCGGGACCGGGAATGAGATTCCCGAGTCTGCTCCGGTAGAGCCTCAGTCCGAGACTGAGCAGCCGGTTGCGGCACAACCCGCTGTTCCCTTGTCTGGAGACGGGGAAAAGCTCGTTGTTGCCACACAGGATGCGGCGCCAGGTCAAACCAAATATGCGCACGTCATGATAATCACGGCCACGACAAACAAAGGGTGCTGGATCGGTGTCTGGAAGGGTGATGAATCGAAAATGGCGCGAGATTTTGTCTTGAAAAACGGTGAGCCGCTTCGTTTGATGTTCAATTCGCCGAGACGGATTCGTATCGGCAATGTGGCTGGTGTGACCGTGACATACAATGGCAAGCCGTATGCTCTTGATACGAATAAGAGCAATATACAGACATTGTTTGTCGGTATGGATTAATCGTTGATTTTGAGGATGCCCAATGAGTTCTTCTGAAAAAGCCCTGGTACTCAAGGTTGGGGGTTTTCGGGAGGCGGATTGTTGGGTCAAGCTCTTGACGCCTACTCGTGGCGTCTTCAATGCCTTTGCTTTTGGCGGATCTCGCAGCCGCCGTCGGTTTGTCGGATGCCTTGACCCACTCAGTCATGTTTTATTCACCATAGGGACCAACAAGACCGGAACATACACGGTTCTTGAAGAAGGGTCCCTGCTGCACAATTTTCCCGCAATCCGAGAAAGTTCGGCCAAAACCGGTTTGGCAGTCAATTGCATGAAGTTTGTTGACGCTGTCGAAATTGATCCCTCGGACGCTCGTCCTGTCTATACGTTGTTGCTGGAAACATTATATATGTTAGAGAAAGACGGCGGCAGTAGCGCGTTTACTCCGTGGTTTTTTCGAGCAAAACTCGCTTTTGAAATGGGGTATCATCCTGATTTCCTTTCATGCGGAATGTGTGGCCGATCTCTGGTTGCGGAAGAGGGATGCCAATTCGGTGTTGAGGGGGGCCAAGTGGCCTGTCGGACTTGTCTTTCGAGCGGGAAACCGTTAGAGGGACTTGCTCGGCCTGTTTCGACCGGGGTACTTCGTGCTCTTGATTGGATTCAGCACAGCCGTCCTGCGGACTGGCTTACTGTCTCCATGGATTCCGAAGTCCGGCGGCAAGCAAGCCAATTGATCGAGCTTTTCGTCGCGTATCACCTGGGTCTGTCCTGGGATAATGGCATGTATAAAAAGGTATGAGTTGGAGTAAGCAATGAATTTTCAGGATGTTATACTGAAATTGCAAAATTTTTGGGCAGACTATGGTTGTGCTGTTGTCCAGCCCATGGACATAGAGTGTGGGGCCGGAACGTTCAACCCTTCCACATTCTTTCGAGTCATCGGTCCCGAGCCGTGGAAAACCGCATATGTCGAGCCTTCTCGCCGTCCTACTGATGGTCGGTATGGGGAGAATCCCAACCGGTTGCAGCACTATTATCAGTTTCAGGTGGTTTTGAAGCCGTCTCCTGACAACGTGCAGGAGCTGTATCTGGAGAGTTTGGCCGCTATTGGAATTGATGCAGCAGCGCATGATATCCGTTTTGTCGAAGATGACTGGGAATCCCCTACACTCGGCGCATGGGGTCTGGGCTGGGAAGTCTGGCTGAACGGAATGGAAGTGACACAGTTTACCTATTTCCAGCAGGTTGGCGGTATTGATTTGAAGCCGGTTTCCGTGGAAATAACCTACGGTCTTGAGCGGCTGTCCATGTATTTGCAGGAAAAGGAATCCGTGTATGATCTCATGTGGAATGATGAGATTCGATACGGTCACATTTTCCATCAGAATGAAGTCGAGATGTCCAAGTACAATTTCGAATTGGCAAATACGGAAATGCTGTTTGATCTTTTTAACAAATTTGAAGCCGAATGCCTCTCCCTATGCGAAGAGGGATTGCCTTGGCCTGCGTATGATTGCTGTCTCAAGTGCTCGCATTCTTTCAATATGCTGGACGCCCGAAGCGCCATTTCCATCACGGAGCGCGCTTCCTATATCGGGCGAGTCCGCAACCTGGCTTCCAAGATTGCCAGATTGTATGCGGACCAGCGGGAAGAAATGGGTTATCCCATGCTGAACAAGTAGTTGATGCAACAGACACGAACCGAGAGAATAAAGAGAAGTACAATGGCCGAATTCATTCTGGAAATCGGAACCGAGGAAATGCCAGCCCGTTTCGTCCCCAAATTGGCTGCCGAGTTGGAAGGTGTTTTTGCCGCGTCTCTTGACGAGGCCATGGTGGAGAACGGGGGCGTGAAATGTTATGCTACTCCTCGCCGAATCACCGCGCATGTCGCGTCCATCGCCCTGACTCAGCGCCAGGAAGAGGAAACCGTGACCGGACCGCCGACGCGAATCGCGTATGACGGTGACGGCAATCTGACCAAGGCGGGCATGGGGTTTGCCAAGACACAAGGCGTCTCCGAAGATGCGCTTTTCGCCATGGAGACCGGCAAGGGCGAATATCTCGCTGCCAAAAAGGTCGTTGGCGGTGGGAAGACAATCGATATTTTGCCGGAATTGTGTATCAAGGGTATTGAATCCTTGTCTTTTCCCAAAAAAATGCACTGGGGCGATTATTCGTTCACTTTTGGACGTCCTTTGCGGTGGTTGTTGGCCCTGTTGGACGATCAGATTGTTGATTTTTCCCTGGAGAATTTGACCACTGGTCGCACGACGCGTGGACATCGGGTCATGGGACCGGGACCGCACGAAGTGGCATCCACAACTGAATATTTTTCGGTCATCGAAAACGCATGCAAAGTGGTCATTGACCCGGACGTGCGGAAGAAGATGATTGTTGATGAAGGCAATCGCCTTGCTGGTGAACTTGGTGGTGAGATTGTCTGGAATGACAAATTGCTTGAAGAGGTCGCCAACCTTGTGGAGTTCCCCAAACCGCTGATCGGGGACATTGATCCCCTGTATCTCGAATTGCCGCGTGAGGTGCTGCTGACGTCCATGCAGTCCCATCAGAAGAGCTTTGGCGTACAAAGCCCTGATGGTGCGCTGATGCCGCATTTCTTGACGACATTGAATATTGAGCCGCAGGACGTAGCTTTGGTCAAAAAGGGCTGGGAGCGTGTGCTCAAGGCCCGGTTGGAAGACGCCCGTTTCTTCTGGGAAGCCGATTGTACGGTCGAATTTGAAACATGGCTCGACAAGTTGGAAAATGTCGTTTTCCTTGGACCGCTTGGTTCGGTTGGCGACAAATCCCGTCGAATTGAGCGGTTGTGTGGCAAATTGGCTGAAGTCCTTGGCGAGTCGCAATCCATCATGCCGGGTGAGATCGAAAAGTACGCCATGGCTGGTCGTCTGGCCAAAGCGGATCTTGTTTCGGAGATGGTGATTGAATTCGACAGCCTCCAGGGCAAGATGGGTGGTCTTTACGCTGAACGCGCCGGAAAGGGTGAGATCGTTTCCAAGGGGATATATGAACAATATCTCCCGGCTGGTCCTGATTCTCCGGTTCCTTCCAGTCTGGCAGGCGCTCTGGTCTCCATGGCTGACAAAGTGGATACCATGGCCGGATGTTTCGGACTGGGCAAAGTCCCGACCGGAGCAAATGATCCGTATGCGCTTCGACGGTGCGCCCTTGGTATTTCACGGATTATCATGGAACATGAACTGGATGTGGACCTTGATACGCTTTTGCGTGAGGCTCAGGCCGCATATGTTGATGTGAAATGGAAAGTCGAACCGGCTGACGCCTTGGACAAGCTTAAGGAATTCTTTGGCCAGCGTCTTCGTGCATTGTTCACCGGTCACGGTTTCAAGACCCGTGTGGTCGATGCCGCTTTGGGAGCTGGTTTCAGTGACATTCGGACTTTGAAAGCCCGTTTGAAAGCGTTGAGTGAATTCAGCAAGGATGCTGATTTCGAACAGGCCGTGTTGACATTTAAACGTGCGGCAAACATTATTCGCAAGCAGGGCGATCAGGCAGGACAGGCTTTGACTGGTCTGTATGATGCCGACCTGTTTGAGGATGCACATGAAAAAACGTTCGGGAGTCAGTTGGAAACAATTGCCCCTCGTTTCGATGATCTGTGGGAACATGGAGATTTTGGTGGATTATTTGGCCTTCTCGGAGAGTTACGTCCTGCCGTGGACGGATTTTTCGACAATGTCATGGTGATGTGCGATGATACGGACATCCGCCTGAATCGTTTGAATCTGTTGAAGGCATTGGTTGACCGTTTGAGTCGCTTGGCTGATTTTAACGCATTGCAAGTTTAGTTTCCACCAAGAAAAAACTTGACATCAGAGTGAGAGTCCATATAAAAGGCTCTCCCTTTGGGAATAATACCAAGCAAGAGCATTTTACTCGAAATAAATTGATCAGGAGAAATTACCTTGGCTAATCACAAGTCCGCCTTGAAGAGGCATCGTCAGAGCTTGAAGCGTCGCGCCCGTAACCGCATTTCCAAAACCCGTATCAAGAACACCGTCAAGACTGTTCGTATGGCTATTGAGGAAAAGGATGTTGCTAAGGCTCTGGAAGCATTGAAGGACGCTACGTCCCTTCTGGATAGAGCTGCTCGCAAGAAGGTCATCCACCAGCGTCAGGCCCAGCGTCGTATTGCTCGCCTTCAGGTGGCAATCAACAAGATCGCTGAATAGCCGTTTATTTGCTGCTATGAAAGTAGCCCGCTGTACATTTGTACAGCGGGCTTTTTGCGGTTGGAGTTTGGCGGTCAGGGGTTATCGCCTTTGGTTCGCGATGTCCTGAAGGGCCTTTGTGTCAAGGATGGTAATATCTTTTCCATTGACCTGAATGAGTGCATCCTTGGCAAATCGTTTGAAAATACGGGAAAGCGTTTCCTGGATGGTGCCGAGGTAATGGGCAATCTGGCCCTTGGGAAGATCCAGTGTGAACGTGTCCGCATCCTGTGACGATCGGAGCAGCAGTAGATAGGACGCTACTCGGGCGGGTGTTTCCTTGAGACTCAGATCGTCGATTTTATTCACCAGAATACGAAGCCGTTGCGACAACATGGCCATCATTTTCATGGCCAGATCCGGGTCTTCTCGAATAATCCGTTCAAAATCTTGCCGTGGAAAAAACAATGTTTCCAGTTTTTCCAATGCCTGACCATGCGCCGGGAATGTCCCACCTTGAAAAACCGGCACTTCTCCAACGGCTTCCCCCGGGCCGAAAATATGGAGAATTTGTTCTTTTCCCGCCGGGGATGTCCGAAAAATTTTCACTCTTCCATTGATCGGCGCGAAAAAACCGTGCGCTGGCGTATCCCCTAGAAACAGCGTTTCTCCCTTTCTGAATTTTTTGATGACGGCAATATCAGCAAGTTTGGTGTATTTTTCGTCGGGAAGCCCTTTGAAGAAGGCTATTTTTGTGACGGCTGCGAGTTTGTCCATGTAATAATTTGCTCCATTTCTCTGTGTGATACGGTAATTTGACCTAAGTCATGGTTCCCGTCAAAAAAAAAGTCCACTGTCGGGGCACGGAGAATGAAACAGTGAAAAAGTTTTTTTGGATACCCCCTTTGCTTTCGATGTCTTTCTTGGCAGCCCATTTGCTGAGACAGGGCGACTTTGGCCTGATGACCGCCTTTCTTGCCTTGGCAGGACTGATGACGACACGGCAGGCCTGGGTTCGTTGGGGCATGGTGGCCGCGCTTGTCTGGGGCGGATTTATTTGGGCTGATACCACCGTGCACCTGGTACATTTCCGACAGGCGTTTGATCTGCCATGGAGACGGTTGGCCGTGATTATGACGGGGTTGATCGTTTTCAACGGATTCGCCGTCATGGCCTTGTTGAGTCAGCGAGCTTCATCCTTTTTTTCAGTCGCTCGGGATTCATCGCTGGGGCGCACGGCCATTTTCGTGTTGACGATTATGGGGTTGGCGTTGGCGCGGGCCAAGGTGCCGTTTCCTATTTTGTTGGCGGATAGATATTTGCCAGGTTGGGGATGGGCCGAGATTTTTGCACTTGGACTGTATGCGCAATGGATTGGTGGTCGCATGATGAAGCCTCGGGGACATCGTATGGTGCGTCCTCGGATCTGGGCGTTGTTTTCCGCCGTCTTTTTCCTGCAATTGGCGTTGGGTTTGTTGGGGATGGAACAGATGCTCATGACAGGGACGTTACACCTGCCTGTTCCTGCCTTGATTTTTGGAGGACCGGTTTTTCGAGGAACCGGATTTTTCATGCTCATCCTGTTTTCCGTCACCATTTTTCTGGTTGGTCCGGCCTGGTGCAGTCATTTATGTTATATCGGAGCCTGGGATGACAGCCTGAGTCGGCTGGGGCCGCGTCCCGCTCCAAAAGAGGGTTTGCGGCGGCTGAGTCTGTGGGGCCGGGGGGCAACGTTGGTTTTGACCATCATGACCGCTGTTGTTTTGCGGTCCATGGGAATACCGGGATCATCTGCGATTGTCTTTGCCATGTTCTTTGGATTGCTCGGAGTGGGGATCATGGCCTTTGTCTCTCGGAAAATGGGGATGATGACGCACTGCACGACTTTTTGTCCCATGGGGCTGGTTGCCAATATTTTAGGGAAAATTTCACCGTGGCGGATTCGTATCGGATCGGATTGTACCCGATGTGGAGCCTGTTACACCCGGTGTCGATATAATGCGTTGGATGAAAGCAGGGTGACATTGGGGCGTCCGGCTCTTTCCTGCACCTTGTGTGGTGATTGTGTGTCGGCCTGTGCTCATAAACAGATAGGATACAGTTTCCCAGGGTTGTCCGGCGAAAATGCCAGAACGCTTTTTATTGTTCTGGTTGTCACACTCCACGCCATCTTTCTTGGCGTGGCACGAATTTGAATACATGAAAAAGAAATGAGGATATGAGTATGCTAAGTACGAGAAAAATGATTACTATTGATGAAGAGCTCTGCAACGGGTGTGGTGAATGTGTACCGTCCTGTGAAGAGGGTGCTTTAGCTATCGTTGACGGCAAGGCCAAGCTGGTCAAGGAAATATATTGTGATGGACTGGGAGCCTGCCTGGGCGATTGTCCGACCGGTGCGCTCAAGGTAGAAGTTCGAGAGGCTGAGGATTTTGATCCGGAAGCCGTGAAAGACCATTTGACGACGCAGGGCCGGGATATCCCCTCACATATGCCCTCGCCGGAGAGTTTGCGTCTGGATGGCCCTGCCGGGTCTTCAAAGCCGATGGGAGGGTGCCCTGGAGCGGCCTTGCAGACCATGACACCGTGTGAACAGGCAAATATCCCGGTGGCGGCTCCGGCCGGAGGGTCGGCTTTGTCCCATTGGCCCGTGCAATTGCGACTGGTTCCACCGACCGCGCCTTTTTTGCAAGGGGCAGACCTGCTGTTGACAGCAGACTGTGTGCCGGTGGCCATGCCAACGTACCACAGTCGGTATGTTGCCGGACGTGTGGTTGTTCTTGGATGTCCTAAGTTTGATAATCAGATGGAATATGTCGAAAAGTTGGCTGCCATTCTGACGGAAAACGAGTTGAAGTCCATCACGGTTTTGGAAATGGAGGTTCCCTGTTGTTCGTCCATGTCAACTATTTTGCGGGAAGCGGTCAAGCGGGCCGGGAAGCGTGTTGAGACGGTCCGACTGACAATTGGGAGAAACGGGACTGTTTTGGAAACGGTTCCCTTGGAATTTTAACAAGGAGTGTATCGCATGAAGAAGACAGCGTTGTTCGATGAGCATGGTTTCAAGGACTTGACGTTTTCCAACTACTTGGTACACGAGTCCGAGTTCATGAAGGTCATCAATTTCAACTTTCGGGCTGGTCAGCAGCTCCCGGTCCATTCGCATGAACTGGAAGGAGAGTTGACATTGACCATTCTTGAGGGTGAAGGTGAATTCCTTGCAGCGGATGGCGCGTCCATGCCTGCCCATACCGGCGACGTGCTGGTGTCGGAGATTGCCGAACCTCATGGGGTAAAGGCGTTGACCGATATGCGTGTGCTTGTAACCATAGCCCCACCAATTTAAGATGAAAATGAAAGAATATATAGAAAAACTCCCTATGCGAGCCGTCAAACCCAGAGGTGACGGCTCGTTTACTGTGGTCCCCCGAATGAGTCAGGGGCAGATTTCTGCTCAACAACTGGCCGACATTCAAAACGTGGTCGAGGAATACGGATTGTCCGGAATCCGTGTGACAGCAGGGCAGCGTATCATGATCGACGGGATTTCTGCTTCAATTCTTCAGGATGTCGTGGAGAAGGTTGGTCCGGTTGGAGATGTGTTTCCATATAAGGTCCATTCCTGTCTGGGGACGACCGGGTGCAAACTTGCCATGCAGGATTCCATGGGCTTGGCCGAACGGTTGGAAGAGTTTTTGAAAAATTATTCCCTGCCGACGAAGTTGAAATCCAGTGTGTCCGGGTGTTCCATGTGCTGTGCTGAGTCCATGATTCGCGATATCGGTTTGATCGGAAGAAAATCTGGTTGGATCGTGTCTTTTGGCGGCAATGGTGGCAAACGGGTGCGGCAGGGAGATGTGTTGGCCAAGGATATTCCCGAGGCCGAAGCCTTTGAGATCATCGGCAAGGCGCTTGATTTTTATGCGAAAAACGCTAAGCCCAAGGAACGGACCGCGCGTTTTGTGGAACGAGTGGGAGTCGATGCGATCAAACGTGCCGTTTTTGGCGAATAACCGTGTGTAATTGGAGTGAGACCCATGGCTAAAAAAGAGACACCAAAAGGTGCTATCCTTCAGCGTGACAAGCAGACGTATGCCATTGTGCCTCGGACGCCTGTCGGCCTGGTCACGCCGGGCGTGCTTGAAGCTTTGGCTCGAGTCGGTCGGAAGTTCGAAATTCCGATCATGAAGATAACCTCGGGTCAGCGTATTGCCCTTGTCGGGCTGGAAGAGGAACAAGTCGATCAGGTCTGGGAGGATCTGAAAATGGACATTGGTCCGGCTGTGGGGCTGTGCGTGCATTATGTACAGGCGTGTCCGGGAACCTCTGTCTGTAAGCTCGGAGTGCGAGATTCTTTGGGATTGGGCAAGGAACTTGAGGAGATGTTTGTGGGCCGAGAATTGCCTGCGAAACTCAAGGTCGGGGTGTCTGGGTGTCCCATGTGTTGCGCCGAAAGTTACGTGCGAGATGTCGGTTTGATTGGCAAGCCTAAAGGCTGGACCATGGTCGTTGGCGGCAATGCTTCGGGCCGTCCCCGCATTGCGGACGTCTTGGCTGAAGGGTTGACGCGGCAGGATGCGGTTGAATTGGTGGGCAGGTTTCTTGATTATTATCGGGACAATGCCGGAAAACGAAGTCGTTCCGCGCGGTTACTCCAAAAAGTTGGTATTGACGCAGTCAAGAAAGCCATAGTATAGTTTCAGTATACACAGTGAATACGGCTCTGAGTAATCAGGGCCGTTGTTGTTTCTAATGGGTGAATATTATTGGGTCGTCGAGTTTCTCACGATGTTGCACTGGCTGAGAAACAGGCGTAGTAAGAATGGGGTTTTCACTCGTATTCATACAGGAGTAGTCTCTTGAGGGTTATCATCATTGGGGCCGGCGAAGTCGGTTTTCATATCTCTCAGCGGTTGGCGGTGGAAAACAAGGAAGTCATTGTCGTTGACAAGAGCGATGAGGCATTACGGAAAATCGCTGAAACGTCTGATGTACAGACGATCAAGGGATCGGGCAGTAGTCCGAAGATTCTTGAAGAGGCTGGTGTTGACAAGGCCGATATCCTTTTGGCGGTTACGGATTCTGATGAAATCAATTTGTTGGCGTGTTCCTTTGCCAATCTTTTGAATCCGAATGTGACCAAATTGGCTCGTGTTCGTGGTGAAATGTATACCGATTACAAGCACTTGCTCACTGAGCGAGGGGCTGAGATCACCAAGATCATCAATCCTGACGAAGAAGTTGTGAACTCGGTTTTACGGCTCATGAGTGTGCCCGGCGCCGTGGAGATCAATGAATTCGCCAATGGGAAAATACGTTTGATCGGTGTCAATTTGCCCGAGGGGAATCCCCTGATTGGGAGCAAGTTGTTCAACCTGCGAGAGAAAATTGGTGAAGAGCTTGGCATTGTCATCGCCGCTCTGGTCAGGGGAGACGAGCTGATTATTCCCAGTGGACTCGATGTCATTCAAAAAGATGATCTGGTCTATTTTGTGTGTGATATCAGGGACCAGGATGAAATCATGCGCAAGCTCGGGATTTTTGCCGAACCTGTTCGCAAGGTCATGATTATTGGCGGCGGCAACATCGGATTTCGTCTCGCCAAGGCCTTGGATAACAAATATTATCATACCCGTTTGCTCGAAAATCGGCAAAAACGGTGCGAATATCTTTCCGAACATTTGGATCGGCCCATTGTGCTCATGGGCGATTCCACGGATCAGGAAATTCTTCGCGAGGAGAATATTCAGGACATGGACATGGTCATTGCCGTGACTGGCGATGAAGAAACCAATATTTTGTCCTGTCTGCTTGCAAAGAGCCTTGGGGCCAAAAGTACGGTCACTCGTGTGAATAATTTCGGGTATATGCCGTTGATCGAACCGATCGGAATCGATTATGTGGTCTGCCCTCGTCAGTCGGCCATTAATACGTTGCTGCATTTCATCCGCCGTGGAAAAATCATTTCTTCGGTCTCCATCAAGGGGGAGGCTGCGGAGGCCTTGGAGGCCGTGGCTCAGGAGGATTCCCCCATCGTGGGCAAGGAGGTCAAGGATCTTGGATTCCCCAGAGGGTGTCTCGTGCTTTGTTTCCAGCGGGAGGATGAGGTCGTGATTCCGCGTGGTGATACTGTTGTCATGCCCAATGATCGGCTGATTATCATTTCCACCAGACAGAATATTCCCAAAGTGGAAAAGGTGCTGACCACCAAGGTGGAGTTCTTCTAAATGCGCTGGAAATATGTGCTTCACATCATCGGTGCGTTGGTTGCCTGTGTCGGGTTGACCATGATTTTCCCGTGGGCATGGGGACTGTATTACGGCGATGGAACGGCGTACCCTATCGGGTTGGCCATGGGTATCACGCTGGTTGTCGGCGGATTGACTTTTGTCTTTTTTCGAGATCCCGTGACATTCAAGAAATCCTCGGTCATGACCCATCGTGAGGGCATGGCCATTGTCGCATTGGGCTGGTTTGCCGCTGGTGTTTTTGGTGGTTTGCCATTTTATCTCGGCGGAACTTTTGATTCCGTGGTGGACTGTGTCTTCGAGTCCCTGTCAGGCTTTAGTACAACCGGATCGTCAGTGTTGGTTGACATTGAAAGCGTGCCCCGTGGCCTGTTGTTTTGGCGGAGCCTGACACATTGGCTTGGTGGCATGGGGATCATTGTTCTTTCGCTCGCTATTTTGCCGTTTTTGGGCATCGGTGGAATGCAGCTGTACAAGGCGGAGGTCCCTGGTCCGTCTCCCGACAAACTCAAACCTCGAATCAAAGACACGGCCATGACCTTGTGGAAGGTCTATGTGTTGTTCAGTGCTATTGAGACGGTTTTGCTCTTGTTTGGCGGCATGGATTTGTTTGACGCGTTGTGTCACACCTTTGGCACCATGGCGACAGGAGGATTTTCAACCAAGAATACTTCTGTTGCTGCGTTTGACAGTGCATATATCGATTATGTCATTACCGTGTTCATGCTTATTGCCGGTGTGAATTTCTCCCTGCATTATCTGTTGCTCAAAGGGCGATTCAAGGTCTTTGTGAAGGACCCAGAATTCCGTGTCTTTGCGTTCATGTTTCTTGCTTTTGTGGTGATTGTTACGGTCTTTGTGTATACGCAAGGCAACTATACAACGGTCGCGGATTCAATACGATATACGTCGTTTCAAGTCGCTTCCATCCTGACCACTACCGGGTTTGCCACGGCGGATTATGAATTGTGGCCCGGCGTGACACAGGCCATTCTCCTTTTTTGCATGTTTGTGGGAGGCTGTGCCGGGTCCACTGGGGGCGGGATGAAGGTCATGCGGATCATGCTGTTGTTCAAGCAGTCCTACCAGGAATTGTTCAGACTCATTCACCCCCGTTCGGTCAGTCATGTGAAGATGGGGCGGACCGTGGTCAAGGATGACGTTATCAGCGGTGTCTGGGGATTCTTCATTCTGTGGCTTGGCCTGTTGGTGCTTGCCGCGTTTGTCGTTGCGTCCACCGGTGTGGATGTGGTCACATCCTTTGCCGCTGCTCTTGCCTGTATCGGTAATATTGGTCCTGGTATCGGGGGCGTCGGCCCGACCGACAATTTTGCATGGCTTCCGGATATCGCTAAATGGGTGCTGACCTTTTGCATGGTCCTCGGACGGCTTGAAATCTATACGGTTATCATTCTCTTTGTCCCGGAATTCTGGCGCAAGTAATCAAATATATCGAGTATAAAAAAACGAGGCCGATAGGAATAGACTGTCGGTCTCGTTGCTTTTTCTAGGCAGTTTAATGCCGTTGAATTGGCCTTGTTTCCCTGTGTTTTGAATCGGAAAGAGACATGGAATCATTTGGCAGCAAAAAAGGGAAACCGTATGCAAACGATTTCCCTTTTTAAGTGTCTTTGGGTGGTTGTATCTAGTCGATACGGTAGTGACAGCCCTTTGTTTCGGTATTGCGAAGGGCAGCCAGCGTCACGATGTAGGCAGTTTGCGAACCGTGGAACAGGTCGATGATGTTTTTGCTGATTTCTGTCTGACGATAGAAGTCCTGCAAATTTTTGGTCAATTTGCGCATGTCGGAAAAGGCCCGGTTCAATCGATTGCTTGTCCGGGCAATACCCACATAATTCCACATGGTATTTCGAATATTTGACCAGTCCTGCGCAATCAGTGCGGGGTCCTCGTCGTGCTCGTGCCCGATGCTGACCCAGTCCGGGATCGAGTCGTTGAGCTTGCGGCTCAGTGCGGCGGAACGGGTCATGCGGGAGGCCATGTCGTGGCCGACACTGTATCCCCAGAGCATTCCTTCAAGAAGTGAGGTGCTGGCCAGACGGTTGGCACCATGAACGCCAGTACAACTACATTCGCCGGCGGCGTAAAGTTTTTCCAGAGTGGAACGACCTCTGTTGTCCACCAGAATGCCGCCACAGAAATAGTGTGCGGCCGGGACCACGGGGACCAGATCCGTGCCCATATCGACACCCATTTTTTGACAAGTGTCCGAAATGGTCGGGAAACGTTTTTTGACATCCGATTTGATGCCGGAGGTGTCAAGGTAGACACAATCAGCATCGGAATGCAGCATTTCATCCATGATAGCCCGGGTTACGATGTCGCGAGGGGCGAGGTCTGCGCGTGTGTCGTATCGTGGCATGAACTGCTCGCCTTGTGCGTTGACAAGGACAGCTCCTTCACCTCGGACCGCCTCAGAAACCAGGAAACGCCGTTCTCCACGTTTATTCCCTCCATAGAGGGCTGTGGGGTGGAACTGCACGTATTCGCAGTTCATGAGCCGTGCACCGGCCCTGTGGGCCATGGCCAGCCCTGAGCCGATAGATCCGGTGGTATTCGTGGTATGTAAGAATACTTGTCCGATACCGCCGGTCGCCAACAAGGTGAATTTGGACAGAATGGTTTCCACTTTGCCTAAATTCTCGTTGAAGACATAGGCGCCGATGCACTGGTTTGACAAATTGTATTTGAAATCCAAGTGCTTGGCATGGTGCTGTGTCGTCAGCAGATCAATGGCGGTGCGGCGTGTCAGGACACGAATGTTTTCATGGGCTTCAACCGCTTCGCTGAGAACTTCCATGATGTTTCGGCCAGTATGGTCGTCACAGTACAGAATTCTTGGCAAACCGTGGCCACCTTCGCGAGTCAGGTACCAGTCGTTGGGCTTCCGTTGGTTGAAAGGGATTTTGTACTTTTCGAGAAAGGTTTCCTGAAGGACTTCAGGGCCTTTGCGAGCAAGATATCGCACGGCGCGGGTAAAGTTGTGCTTCCACCCGGCTGTGAGGATATCCTTTTCCAAAAACTTTGGATCGTCGTTTTCGTTGCGGTAGACGATGCCGCCCTGTGCCAGGGAAGTGTTCCCGCTTTTGAGATCTTCTCCGGCTGTGATGAGGATGACGTCTCCCCCCTGATCGGCCAGGGTGAGGGCTGCCATGGATCCGGCAATACCAGATCCGATAATGAGAGCGTCGCTTTGCAATCGGAAATTGTTCATGACGAGGGCCTTAGCACGTCTGCCGGTCTAGGAGCAAACTTCGAGCATACGCTCAAGAGCCAGTTTGGCTGGTTCCTTGACGGCGTCGCTGACAGTAACAGGCGTGGCGGTTTCAAGGTTAACAAGCGTATGGGCCAGCTTGGGCACAGTAATCTTGGCCATGTCGTCACATTGGCTTGCAATGAGTGGCTTGATGGTCTTTTCGCCTTTGTACTGGTCGGCCAATCGGTTGACGAGGTTTTCCTCGGTCCCGATATAAATTGTCGCTCCTTTGGGAGCGGTTTCAGCGTATTTAATGAGATAGGTCGTTGAGCCATTGCCGTCGGCTGCCTCAACAAGGGCTGGGGCACATTCAGGATGCACCACGATGTGGGCATTCGGTTCGGCAGCTCGAATGGTTTTTATGGTATCAAGTGAAAATTCTTCATGGATCGGACAGTATCCTGGCCAGATAATGAATTGTTTGTCTTCAGTCATGGCCGGAGTGACATGGAGGTTCGGGTCGCCGTCAATGACATCGGTCGGCAGGAGCAGACGTTGGTCTTCCGGGATGCCCAGCGCGTTGGCACTATTATTGGCGAGATGTTTGTCTGGCAGGAACAGCACGCCGTCGCCCTGTTTCATGGCCCAGGCAAGCATGGTTTGCGCATTGGCCGAAGTACACACGGACCCACCGTATTCTCCCACGACCGCTTTGACCGCGGCAGAGGAATTGACATAGGTCAACGGTGTGATCTTCCGTCCGTTTTTTTGCAGAATTTCAAGGACCAGTCTGACCCGATTTGCTTCAGCCATGTCTGCCATGGGGCAGGTCGCGGAGAGGTCGGGAATGTGAATCTTCTGGTCGGGGCGGCACAAGACGGCTGCGGATTCCGCCATGAAAAAGACACCGCAAAAAACAATATGCTTTGCTTTGAGGCTTTGAATCTTTCTGGCTAATTCGAGAGAATCGCCACGAACGTCGGTCAAGGCAATGACGTCATCTGATTGATAATGATGACCGAGAATGGACAGTGATTCGCCCATGGTCTCCCGTATCGTATTGATGGTGTCCTTGGGGTTTTCCACAATGTTCCTCTTTAGTTTAAAGGGATGAATTGCATACTAAAATCAGATGATGGTGCCGAGTGGGTCAGTTTGCCGACAGAGATGAAATCCGGTCCGAGTTCGGCGACTTCTCGAATATTTTCTAGAGAAATATTGCCGCTGATTTCGGTCTCAATGGATTTCGGAATAATTTCCAAAGCCGTTTTTGCGGTTTCTTTATCCATGTTGTCGAGCATGATTCGTTTAATGTCGCACTGGCTGGCTTCTTCCACTTCTTCAAGAGTCCGACATTCCACTTCAATGGGGGGGCAGGGAGTGTGCGCATTATGCAACTGCGTGACGGCTTCTGCAATGGACCCGGCGCGGTCAATATGGTTGTCTTTCAACATGAGCATATCGGCCAGGGTGAGGCGGTGGTTTTTGCCGCCGCCAGCAAGAACGGCGTATTTTTCGGGGAAGCGCAGCCCCGGAAGTGTTTTTCGTGTATCAAGAAGTTGTGTTTTCGTTCCCTTGAGTGCTTCGACATACTGTGCGGTCAGGTTGGCAACGCCTGACAGGTGACACAGGAAATTCATGATGACCCGTTCCGCCTTGAGCAGATGCAGGGCTGGGCCTTGAAGGGCGGCAACCATGGTCCCTTCGGAAACTCTGTCGCCATCATCAACATTGAGATGGGCCTGACAGGTGTCACCGCCGAATTCGAGGACCATGGGAATGATCGGAAGTCCGGCAACAATCGTATCCTGTTTAGCAACGATCAGGGCCTGTGCCGTGTCGTTTTCCGTGAAAAGTCCCATGCTGGTCAGGTCCGAGGCATCCTCGGCTAGAGCGATGCGGATCGTTGCCAGCAGGAACATTTTGGCTTCAGCTTGAAAAAAATTGTCGAAAATATTGGTCGGCATGATGTGTAATCCAATGTAATAGTGTAGATCAACGCAATTAAGGCACAGACGGTGTTTCGTCAAGGGGAGCGAAAGTTGATGAAAAATTTCACAATTCTTGAAGGGTGAAGTCTGGTGTATTTCTTTGACCTTGGAGGTGAATTGAGCTAGTTCAATTCTCCATGAGTGTAGAGAAGAAAAGGGTACGAGTGCAGGAAGAGAATTCCGATGCTTTGACGGCTGCCGAGATAGAGGCTCAGCATCCAGCGGATGCGGCTGATACTATTGAAGGGCTGGACATGACGGATCAGGTGAAGTTTATCAAACAACTTCCTGTGAAGGATGCCGCTGATTCTATTGCAGAGATGGATTCTCCGGATCAGCAGGCACTCATTGTCAATCTGAACAAGGGGTTGGCCGCTCGAATTCTGGAGCAGATGGCTCCTGATGACGCCACGGATCTGCTTGAGGGGCTTGAAGAGGAGCAGCGGAGAGCCTTGTTGAGCATGGTGACGGCAGAGGATAGGGCGGAACTCAAAACCCTCCTCACATTTGATCCGGATACTGCCGGTGGTGTCATGAACACCGAGGCAGTCATTTTGGATCAGGACTTGAACGCGGACGATGCTGTTGCCAAGATTCGCGAAGAAGTCGAAGACAAGGAAATTCCTTATTACGCCTATTTGACGGATAAAAAAGACCGTTTGGTAGGCGTTGTTTCGTTGCGGGACCTTCTACTCGCCAAACGCGGTGTGATTCTCAAGGAATTGGTCAAGACGCAGAGCCTGATTACGGTCGGGTACAATATTGACAAGGAAGAGGTCGCGCATCTCATTGCTCACTATAATCTTTTGGCTTTGCCGGTTGTTGATTTTGGCAATCGGTTACTCGGTGTGGTCACGGTCGATGACGTCATTGACATTATCCACGAAGAAGCCAGTGAAGACATGCAGACCATGGTTGGTGCCGGCGCAGATGAAACCACGGAATCTCCGGTGGTTTTTTCAGTCAAGAAACGATTCCCTTGGCTTGTCATCAATGTCGTGAACTCGGCCCTTGCTGCGTATGTCATTCATCTTTTCGATGCGACCATCGGTGCCATGGCTATTCTTGCGGCACTGATGCACGTTGTCTCCAATCAGGCGGGAAATACCGGCCAGCAGGCTTTGGCTGTCATGATTCGGCAGTTGGCCATGGAAAAATTTGACCGTAAAAAAGCATGGTTCGCCGTTTTTCGAGAACTCAAGATTGGCGTGGTCAATAGCGTCCTGATTTCTCTCTTGGTCTTTGTGTTTATTGTCCTTTTTACAGGGGATTATATGCTTGGGGCCTGTATGGGGGCTGCGCTTATTATTGATATGCTGGTGGGAGCCTTGTCTGGTGCGTCTATTCCGTTGATTCTCAAAGAGATCGGACGTGATCCTGCTCAGGCATCATCCATTTTTCTGACAACGATTACCGATGCCATTGGTTTCTGGTGCTTTCTCGGACTGGCCGGTGTCATGCTGTTGTAAGAAATAATTCAAAATATTTATAAAAAAAGCCCGCATTCTTTGAGGAATGCGGGCTTTTTGATTGCGGTCATTCAGTCCAGTCCGAGCGAGGCGAGAAGGTCGTCCACCTCTTCCTGATTGGTGTCCTTGGTTGGACCAAGCAGTTTGGACGTCGCCTGGTTCTTGGCGGTTTCAGAGAGGGACTCGATATCCGAATTCGGTTCTTTTTCCCGTTGCTGAATCATCAGCCCGGTTGAGAGCATGACTTCTCTGACAATTTGTTCGATTTGTCGGATTGAATTGATGATTTTCTTGATTCGTTGGCCGGTCAAATCCTGAAAACTTAGCGACACCATGATATTTGATAAATCCGTGCCCAGTGTTTGATTGATTGTTTGCAGTTTTTTACGGTTGGTTTTTGTCACACCACCGGACTCGAATCCTTTGACAATCGTTGCTACAGAACCTTGAAGTTCTTGGAGCTTCTCGACGATATCAATAATTTCGACAGCGGCTTTTTCTGTGGATTGCATGACGGCATCCAGTTGGTCGGATGCCTCTGAAAAAAACTCTTCTGGATCAATGTCTGCCGTGATGCATTTGATTTCATCGCCGCCACGGGCAATTTTAACTTCCTGGTAAATTTGTTTGAGGCCTTCCTGAAGGTCCTTGTTGACCCGGCGGTAGAATTCGCCTTCTAGAAGGGCTTTGGAAAAGCTGGTTGCGATTTCCCGTTCAACGGAAGCCCTGATGGTTTCTTTCAGATCATCGACAAGCTGGTCGGTCATCTGCTCCATCAGGTCTTTGACCAATGCATCATTATTGGACATGTTCAACTCCTGAAGAGAGGCTACATTTTGGAATTTCTGATGAGTTCGCGCTGCTGTTTGAAGACGAATTGAACGATGGTTTCCATATCCGAACCCCGCATATCAACGAATTCGAATCGATAGAGTTCCGTGTCTGGTTCCTTTTTGAGTATACGACCTTTAGAACTTGCGAGTTGGACTGGCAGCTGGTTGAGAACCATGACCATTTCCAAGGGGGCATTGGGTTCGAATTGATGGCTGGAACGGAACTTGACTCCCGCTCCAGATATTTCCATGATTTCGATATCAACAGGAAAGTCGGAACGCACGGTTTCCTTGCTTAACATGCCGATAATCTGATCGAGTTTCCTGTCTACCTCCGAAAGGAAGCGCGTCAATTCTTCAGGGAGCTGGCTGCCTTTGAACAAGGCTGTACCAGATGACTCCTGAAATCCGGAATCGCCGGAAAAACGTTGAGGGGAATCAATGGACCGCATGGGACGAATGTGTCCCTTCAATCGAACCGGTATGCGCGAAAAAGTGCGTTTTTCTTCATCCATGCTAGCCTCCTGGAGCTGTTATTGTCTGGAGTTCTCGTCCAGATCGAGGGTCATGGCCTTGACGGGGCAGACTCGTGTACACATACCGCAGGCAGAACATTTCTCGACGTCAAAGATGATGGTCCTGTTGGCTTTGTCCAAAATCAGGGCATCAGTTGGACACATGGCGGTACAGACGCCACAGTGGATGCAGGATTCCTCGTCGCGAAAAATTTTGTGAGCAACCGGCGTGATGCGAACGCCGTTTTCCTTGAGGTATCCAATGCCCTTGTGGAAATCTTCTTCCATCCCTGAAACTTCCAATGTCATTGTCCCTTCATGGCGAGGGCTGATGTCTGCCTTGAGAATATTGAAACTCAGATCAAAATTGCGCAGCAGATTGCAGACCACCGGGCGACCGGAAACAGTCGGTGGAAAGGACAGGTAGACAATTTTTCGGAATCCTTTGATGATTTCTTTCATAGATTTATCCTGCATGGTGTGAATATGGCACATCTCAATTGATGGCAGCAATTATTTCATTTTTCCCAAGGAACGTTTTGCCTGTGTCGCTTCAACGGATTTCGGATATTTTTTGACAATTTCTTCATACCGCATCTTTGCAAGTTCCGGTTTACCGAGATAATTCCACGAGTAGCCTGCTTTGAGCAAAGCGGATTTGTATTTCGAGCTTTTTTTGTATTTTTCAATGACGTCTTCAAAAAGGATCACAGCCCGGGCATAGTCTTTCAGTTTGAAATAGCATTGGCCCTGCCAATAAACCGCACTTGGAGTGTATGCGTGTTTTTTGAATGTATCGGTAAATTCAGCCCAGTAGGAACGGGCTTTTTCGAATTTGTTGTCTTTGTACAGGGCATACGCTTTGTCATACAAAGCCTTTGCCGGATCAGTATTGGACGGTTTCTGTGCGCTGGCCTGCTGTTTTGATGGCGTTTCGGGAGAAACAGTCGTGCCGCCTTCCGCAGGAGGTGTACCGTCATTCGGAGTGACTGTTGAAGCGGCGAGTGTCGCAGCGCGCTCCTCACGGATTTTAGGCAGATTGACCTGCAATTGATTTTCCAGTGCGAATTCGATTTCAGCCAACCGTTCGGCCAATCCGTCCATGGTGGTGGGGGAATCCGCAGTACCGACCTGTCGATTCATGCGGATGGTGACTTCGTCCATTTCACCACGAAGTTTGGCAAAATCGGCTCGCAGGGATTGAATTTCGGCCCACATGTCCGCGGACCGTTCCCGAATGGGAGAGTTGGATTTTTCGATTTCATTCTTGAGCAGTTGACGCGATTCTTCAAGCTCGCTTTCCAACTGTCTCATTCTGTTCAAGTCCTGCTGTCGGTCGCCCTGCAACGCCTCTACATCGGTTTTACTGGCACACCCGATGAGTGAAAACATGGAGAGGACCAAGAGGAGCACAGTGAAATTCTTTGCGATTTTTATCATTGGATCAAACTCCCTCTTTTTTTCCCAAGGAAAAGATACGCCAGAGCTCCCAAAATGGGAATAAAAATACAGATTTGCATCCAGAGGGCTTTTTCATTGGAGGAGCCGAAATTGTGTTTCCAGACGTCCAGAATGGCCCAGATGCTGAAGGAAAAGCAGATAAAAACAGAAAGAGAGACAATGATCCATTGTGTCATTGTCAGTGCTGAAAAGTCCGCAAGCATGGAGGGTCTCCTTTGAAGGCTGGGATTAATCCTGTTGTGCGTGTCGTTCAAGGAATATTGACACGATGATGCAGCCGGCACCGACAGTCAAGGCACTGTCTGCGATATTGAAGGCGGGCCAATGTGCGGTACCGATATAAAAATCAAGAAAATCAATGACGGATCCGAGCCAGAGTCGATCAATGGCGTTGCCAATGGCTCCGCCGGCAATCATACCAAGACCGGATATCATCCAGGTGTCTGTTCTTTTGGTGGATTTGAGCATGAAACCGATGGCAAAAACGGCAACGACCGATATTGCGATGAACATCGGTCGTTGCCAATCTATGGTTTCGTCGTCCAAAAAACCCCAGGCCGCGCCCTTGTTCAGCACGTGAACAAGGTTGAAAAAACCCGGTATAACCTTGAAGCCGGTCCACGGTTCAATGGTGTTGAGCACCCACAATTTGGTGATCTGGTCAAGCACGACTGTCGTCGTGGCCCATATGGCCGCCAAGGTATACCTGTTCATAGTCTTTTTTTACGCGAGTTTTTTCAGGACATCGGTGCAGCGGGGACACACGTCGGGATATGCTGCATCGGTTCCCAGATCTTCACTGATACGCCAGCACCGTTCGCATTTGGTGCCTACGGCGGCTTCGACCGTTACGGCAAGGCCTTCCATCTCTTCACTTTGATACGCGTCGGCGGGGATAGTGTCATTGGCCGCAAGTATCAATTTTGAAACAATAAAGAATTCTCGGGGATCAATGTCTTTGGAATCCACCAAATTTCGAATATCCTCATTGGCATAGACCGTGACCTGCGCATCAAGCGATTTGCCGATGACACCGTCTTTGCGCTTGGGTTCAATGGCCTTGTTGACTTCGGCACGGACCTGAACCAGCGTTTCCCATTTAGTGCGTTCCGCATCGGTCATCTGTGCGTCTTCCGGGATGAATCGGAGAGCAAAGACAGTCTTGTCTTGCGACAGATTGTTCTTGATTGCTTCCGGCAGGTTCTGGAAGGCCTCTTCCGCCGTGAATGACAGGACCGGGGCCATGTCTTCGAGCAACATCAGCAGGATTTGCCAGAGCACAGTCTGGGCGGAACGGCGTTTGAGGCCATGTTCCTCTTCGACGTACAGACGGTCCTTGATAATATCCAGATAGAATGCGGACAGATCCACGACGCACAGGTTGTGCAGAGTGTGGTAGACCTTGTGGAATTCAAAGTTTCTGTAGGCTTCCTTGATGGTTTCGTGATGCCGTGAGACCATGTCCAGAGCATATCGATCCAAGGGGACCATCTCTGAAGGAGCCACTTTGTCAGCCGGATCAAAATCATTCAAGTTGGACAACAGATACCGGCAAGTGTTGCGAATTCGACGATAGGCATCCACCAGTCTGTTCAGTGTTTCATCCGAAATGCGAATGTCTTCCTGATAGTTGGAAGCTGAAACCCACATGCGCAGGATTTCCGCACCATATTTATCGATGATTTCCTGTGGAGCTAGGACGTTTCCGATGGATTTTGACATCTTGCGACCTTCGGAATCAACGACGTAGCCGTGGGTCAGAACGGTCTTGTACGGTGGGACTTCACGGGTGCCCATGGAAGCGAGCAGGGAGCTGTGGAACCAGCCCCGGTGCTGATCCGAGCCTTCAAGATAGAGGTCGGCGGGGAAGCGGGTTTCCTTGCGCTGTTCGACGACCGCGGCAAAGCTGGTTCCTGAGTCGAACCAGACGTCCAGGATGTCGGTTTCTCGTTTCCAGTGCTTGCCACCACATTTGGGACAGGTCAGTCCTTCGGGAACAATCTCTTCCAGCGGGGCTTCAAACCAGTAGTCACAGCCTGTTTCGTGCTGCGCATATTTGTCGCAGATGTCATAGACCCACTGAGCGTCAAACCAGGTCTCATCGCAGTCTTCACAGATCAGCGCAGAGATGGGCACACCCCAGTTGCGTTGACGGGAAATGCACCAGTCCGGTCTGTTTTCGACCATGTTGTAAATTCGTTCTTCACCCCAGGACGGCACCCATTGGACATCGTTTCGGATAGCGTCCAGAGCATTGGTACGCAGGTTGTTTTCGTCCATGCCGATGAACCATTGCGTGGTCGCTCGGAAGATGACCGGTTTCTTGCACCGCCAGCAATGCGGGTAGGAGTGGGTGATATCTTCTTTGGCCATGAGGTTGCCAAGCTCGGTCAGTTTTTCGATGACCTTGGGATTGGCTTCCCACACGTTCAACCCGGCAAAGTGTTCGACTTCACTCAGGAATTCACCACGATCATTCATGGGGGAGTAAACTTCAAGACCGTATTTGATGCCGGTCTCGAAGTCTTCCCGGCCATGACCGGGAGCCGTGTGAACACAGCCGGTGCCGGTTTCCAACGTGACATAATCGGCCAGCACGACCTGAGAAGGGCGGTCGTAAATGGGGTGTTTGGCCTGAAGTCCTTCCAAATCGGCTCCGCGAACGGTTGTGAGCACCTTGGGAGTGTCCCAGCCGAACTTTTCGGTGCATTCTTCGAGCAATCCTTCGGCCAGTACATAAAAGTCGCCGCCGACTTCAACCACTGCGTAGTCAAAGTTGGGATGCACAGCCACGCCCATGTTGTCGGGAATGGTCCACGGAGTGGTCGTCCAGATCAGGATGAACAGCTTGTTGATGTCGACGTCAGCAATTTTCTTGAAATTTTCATCGGCCATGGGGAAGCGGACATAGATGGATGGGGATGTGTGATCCTCATATTCCACCTCGGCCTCGGCCAGGGCGGTGCGGCAGTCGCAGCACCAGTAGATCGGTTTTTTCCCGCGAACAACACCGTCGCGCTCCATGAATTTGCCAAGCTCTCTGGCCGTGGCTGCTTCATATTCGGGTTTCATGGTCATGTAGGGATCATCCCAGGCACCGAGAACGCCAAGGCGTTTGAATTCCTTGCGTTGGGTGTCCAGCCATTTGGCTGCGTAGCTCCGGCAGATCTTGCGGATGGTCAGGGTGTCGAGTTCTTTTTTCTTTTTTTTGAGTTCCTGCTCGACCTTGTGTTCGATAGGCAGGCCATGACAGTCCCAGCCGGGAACGTATTGGGCTTGCTGTCCCTGCATGTTTCGCGATTTGACCACGATGTCCTTGAGCACCTTGTTCAGGGCCGTGCCCATGTGAATATGGCCGTTGGCGTATGGGGGGCCATCGTGCAGCACATATTCTTTGTCCGGATCACCGGCTTCGACCATGCGGTCGTATGATTTGTTCTGTTCCCAGAATTTCAGCATCTCAGGTTCGCGCTGTTTGAGATTGGCCTTCATGGGAAATTTGGTTTTGGGCAGGAGCAGGGTCTTTTTATAATCGCTCATGGTATGTTTCCTCCAGGAACCGTATATTTCTATAGATGAAAGTCTGTGTTCAAATAAGTCGGCGTAGATTGGTATAAGCCGGACCGTAAGTCAAGTCTTGCACCGCTTTTGCGGGGGATTGCACATTGTTTACATGATCGCAAAAACATGTTTTGTGATAAATGGACTAAATCGGTATGAAATAAAAAACGAGAAACCGGAGAAAATATGGGTGTGCATACAAAAAAACGAGAGATGGAAACATTGAAGACGCAGTACATGAAGAAATCGTCTGCCATATTCTTGGCGGCTGTTACCTTGCTTATTGGTGTATTTATTGGGAATACTATTACATCATTATACATGGGACAACAGCAGGCCCGGACAGGAGTCAGTTCGCCTCAACAGACTCAGAATACCAATGACCATGAGGCAAACCCGGCTGCTTTGGCTGATTTGGAAAAAGCGGCTGAAGCTGATCCGACTAACGCGGACAAATGGATTGCACTTGGGAATTTTTGTTTTGACCACAACCTGTCAGCTCAGGCGGTTGTCGCTTATGAGCGGGCGTTGGAATTGGCACCAATGAAAGTTGGGGTCTGGTCTGATTTGGGCGTCATGTATCGTCGGACGAGTCGTTTCAAGGAGGCTGTGGACGCATTTGCCCATGCCGCGTCTCTTGATCCGAAGCATGTAACATCCCGGTTCAATATGGGGATTGTGTATATGCACGATCTTAATGATGCGCCATCGGCAATTAAAATTTGGAAAGAAGTCTTGGTCATTAATCCGAAGGCAAAAACGCCTTCTGGAGAGAGTCTGGCCGCCATGGTTGCAAAGTTGGAAAAATAACGCGGAATTTGCGAACGAAAAAAAGGAAGGACGAGAGATCGTCCTTCCTTTTTTGGTGGTTTTAAGAAGGGAAGCGGTCAGATGCCGCCACCGTTTTCAAAGGATTGTTGGGTGGCTCTGGATTGGACGATCTGTGAGCCTGGCGGGACATCGCGTGTAATCCAGATGTTTCCGCCAATGACCGCGCCTGCCCCGATAGTTACCCGTCCGAGGATGGTGGAGCCAGCGTAGACAATCACGTCGTCTTCAACAATGGGATGTCGAGGAAGTCCTTTGATGAGCCGTTCATCTTCCCCTTTGGGAAAACTTTTTGCACCGAGAGTGACTCCCTGATAAATGCGGACATTGTCGCCGATCACCGTTGTTTCGCCGATTACCGTGCCTGTGCCATGATCGATGAAAAAGCTTTTGCCGATGGTCGCTCCGGGGTGAATGTCGATGCCAGTGTTCGAATGTGCCATTTCTCCAATAATTCGAGGGATTATATCCACACCTAAAAGGTATAGTTCATGGGCAATCCGATGGTTTGTCAAGGCCCGGATAGACGGATAGCAGAAGATGGTTTCTCCGTGCGTTTTGGCTGCCGGGTCTCCATCATAGGCTGCTGCCACATCAGTCAGAAGGGCTTTTCTAATAGAGGGGAGTTTGGTGATGAATTCCTGGGCTGTTTTTTTTGCCCGGATTTCGCAATCGGCACATGTGTGTTTTTCGGTTGAATCACACACAAAACAGTAGCCTCGGTTGATTTGGTCGGCCAACGTTCGGACAAGTTGATCGAGTGTCGAACCGATGTAGTACGGCATAGTGTCAGGTGTGATTTCGGACGGGCCGTAGTATCCGGGAAAGAGCACGGAGCGAAGGTCCTCGACAATTTGGGACAGCACCTCGACAGACGGCATTGGCGCGTCTTCCGTGTATCGATGTGATGCAGACCCATCGCTGCCGGATTCGACAAGCAGGGCAACAACATCAGCGAGAGAATATGATGGTATTTCCATGGAGTATCCTATTCGAAAAGCGGTGTGCTGAGGTATCGTTCGCCAGTGTCACACACAATGAAAACAATGGTTTTTCCTTCGTTTTCAGGGCGTTTTGCCAACTCAATGGCCGCAGCGCAGTTTGCTCCAGATGAAATTCCGCACAGTATGCCTTCCTGCATGATGAGTTGTTTGGCTGTTTCCAGTGCGGTGTCGTTGTCGATTTGAATGATTTCGTCAATGACCGTCGTGTTCAGGATACTTGGAATGAATCCTGCTCCGATTCCCTGAATCATATGCGGACCGGGTGTGCCTCCCGAAAGAACCGAGGAAGTTTGCGGTTCAACCGCGACGGCCTTGACGGATGGTTTTTTTTGCTTGAGCATTTCTCCGACGCCGGTGATTGTTCCGCCGGTTCCGACGCCTGCAACGAAAATATCGACAGTGCCGTCAGTATCTTCCCATATTTCCGTTGCCGTTGTGCATCTATGCATGGCCGGATTGTCCGCGTTCTCAAACTGTTGCAGCATGAAGGCGTTGTCTGTTTCCTGAACCAGTTCATGGGCACGGTCTATTGCGCCCTGCATTCCCTTGCTGGCTGGTGTCAGAACAAGTTCCGCTCCGAACCCCCGGAGGAGTTTTCGGCGTTCGATACTCATGCTTTCGGGCATGGTCAGGACCAGCCGCATCCCTTTGACTGCGCAGACAAAGGCAAGGCCGACACCGGTGTTGCCACTGGTTGGTTCGACGAGTGTGGTGTCCATGGAGATCGTGCCATTTTCAAGGGCGGCTTCAATCATGTTCTTGGCAATACGATCTTTGATCGACGCACAAGGATTGTTGAATTCAAGTTTGGCGAGGACTGATGCTTTCAATCCGTCTGTAAGGCGGTTGAGCCGAACCAGCGGTGTGTTGCCAACAAGTTCTGTCATGTCCCGGGCGATTTTCATGGTTGACTCCTTTGCGGGTTTTATAAACCAAGCCCTTGTTTCTCTGGGGAGAAAGGCGAAAGTTTTCGTAAGTTCTTGATGATGGGTGGTAGTGTCTCGAGCACGAAGTCGATTTCTTCTTCCGTGTTGAATCGGCTCAGGCTGAAACGGATGGAGCCGTGGGCAAACGTGAAAGGGACGTCCATGGCTCGAAGAACATGCGATGGTTCCAGGCTTCCTGAAGTACAGGCTGACCCGGAGCTGGCGGCAATGCCAACCTGATCGATCATCAGAAGGATGGCCTCGCCTTCCACATAGCCAAAGGAAATGTTCGCCGTGTTGGGCAATCGATTTTCCTTGTCGCCATTGAGGATCGAATTGGGTACAGCCGAAAGCAAGCCGTTTTCCAACTTGTCACGCAAAGCACGGACCCGGGTATTTTCTTCATTCATATTTTTTTGTGCCAACTCACAGGCCGTGCCAAGAGCGATGATACCCGTGGTGTTTTCCGTTCCGGCTCGGCGGCTTCCTTCCTGATGGCCTCCGATGAGGAATGGGCGGAAGGGGGTCCTTTTGCGGACATACAAGGCTCCAACCCCTTTGGGCGCATGCAATTTGTGGCCGGACAACGCCAGCATGTCCACCGGAACGTCTTTCAAGTCGATAGGGACTTTCCCCACAGCCTGGACCGCATCGGTATGAAAAAGCACGTCATGGTCTTTGGCGATTTGCGCCATTTCCTTGATTGGGTAGATATTGCCTGTTTCATTGTTGGCCCACATGATGGACACAATGGCTGTATCCGGGCGAATGGCGGCTTTGTATTCCTCCATATCCAGTCTTCCATGTTCGTCCGTGCCCAGATAAGTGACTTCGTATCCGTCCTTTTTCTCCAGGAATTTACAGAAACTCAGGACAGCCGGATGCTCAACGGCAGTGGTGATGATGTGTCGTTTTTCGGGAAAGGCGGTCAGGGCGGATCGGATGGCCGTGTTGTCGGATTCCGATCCACAGGATGTGAACAGGATTTCTTCAGGCAGGCAGTTGAGCAAGCTGGCGACTGCGGCCCGAGCTTTTTTGATCTCCACTCCTACCTGGCCTCCGAAGCGATGCATGGAGGAAGGGTTGCCGTACAGTTCGGTAAAATACGGTTTGATGGCGTCGAAAACAGCCGGGTCAACCTGCGTGGTGGCGTTGTTGTCGAGATAGATGGTCTTCATGTTTATACCTCCCGCACAATCAAATCGGGATCGACTTTTTCGTTGAGCTTGGTTGCCACCAGATTGTGGAGTGTTGCCTGGCTGGATGGACAACCGGAACACATACCGAGAAATTGGACCACGACCTCGTTTCCGTCGATGTCCACCAGTTTGATGTCGCCACCGTCGGCTTGCAGAGGCGGACGAACATCGTTGTCAATGACAGACTCGATAAGGTGCATTCGTTGGATGTTCGTCATGCCCTGTGCCGGGAAGGCCGGTTCAGAGGAGGGCGTTTCACAGACGGATTCTCCTTTGGCCTGTGCCAGGAGTTTTTCCAGGTCTTCGATACACTTGCCGCATCCGCCGCCAGCCTTGGTGAAGTTTGTGATGTCTTCGACCGTCTGAAGGTTGTTTTCTTTGATGGCCCGTAATATTTCTTCGTCGAATATGCCGAAACATTCGCAGATCAGCTCGCCTTCGTGTGAGTGTTCAGCCTGCGGTGGTGCTTCTCCACGCATGTTTTTGAATGCCTGTTCGAGCGCTTCCTGCCCCATGACGGAACAGTGCATTTTTTCTCTGGGCAATCCGCCGAGGTATTCGGCGATATCCTTGTTGGTCAGTTTTTCGGCTTCTTCAACAGGTTTGCCGATCAGAAGCTCTGTGAGAGCCGAACTGGAGGCAATGGCACTGGCACAGCCGAAAGTCTGAAATTTTGCATCCGTGATAATATTGTCATGAACTTTAATATAGAGTGTCAGGGCATCTCCGCAGGCCAGAGAACCGACTTCTCCCACACCGTCAGCGTCTTCCAATATGCCGACGTTGCGAGGGTTGAGAAAATGGTCTTTTACCTTGTCTGTATATTCCCACATGAGCGTCTCCGTATTTGTGCTGAAAGTTTGTTGTCAGACAGTGATAATCATTCATCGGCAAAGGTCAATCACAGAGAGATAAGTCCAGGCACCTCGGCTGCTTTTTCGTATACATCCATGACATGGTCGGCTGAACACATGGTGGAGACCATGGTGATGCTGATATATTTGCCGGTCTTGGATTGCTTTGTTTCCAGCTTTTCTTTAGAAAATAACGTCTTGAATTGTTCGAAGTTGTCTGCTGGAACGATGAATTTATGGATATATGGACAGGGCCATTCATGGTGCCCGTCCAGCGCTTGTTTGAATTGTTCTCTTTTTGTCATGTGTGTCTCCTCGGACTGTTTGATGCCAGCGGTTTATATTATTTTGATTCGGACTGTCAAAAAGTGAGGATTGACACAGTATGATATGAATTTTTATCTGAAACATGATACAACTTCTCTTGATTTATAACATCATTTTTTTTCTGGTTTGAATACGGTAAAATCAGTCTTCGGATATTCAAAGTTGCAATGCTGGCGACGAATGAGGGAAAATGAGTGAAATTGTTGATGTACTGGTCGTGGACGACGAACGAATCAATCTCAAGTTGGTTGAGGGTATACTCAAGGGTCATGACCTGAATTTGGTCATGGTCTCTTCTGGTTCCCAAGCGCTTGAATGTCTTTCTGAATACGATTTTGCCGTGGCTTTGCTCGATGTGATGATGCCGGGCATGGATGGTTTTGAATTGGCCGAACAGCTTCGCAGCACCGAATCCTTTTATCATATTCCCATTATCTTCATTACGGCGATCAGCAAGGATCAGCGACATGTCTTTCGTGGATATGAACTTGGTGCCGTTGATTATTTGTTCAAGCCCGTGGAGCCAGAAGTTCTTCGCAGCAAGATCAACATTTTCGCTGATCTGCATCGGAAAAAACGGTACCTTGAGGAAACCACTTCACGCCTGGAGGCCACTGTCGAGGCGTTAGAAGCCTCCAGAATGGCATTGGAAAAATCGGAACAACGGTATCGTCTTGTCGCGGATTACAATTACGACTGGGAGTGTTGGATAGGGCCGGAAGGGGATATCCGGTATATTTCTCCGTCGTGTGAACGTATCAGTGGGTATGCTCCAGAATTGTTTGCGGATGATCCCGAATTGCTTGAACGCATCGTTCATCCTGATGATCGTGTCCGGTGGCTCAACTTTATGACGGATTCGGCTGTTGGTGGTGAAGCCAACCTGGACTTCAGGATATATGATGCCAACGTCAAGGTGCGCTGGTTGAGTCTTATCAAACACGCCATACGGACCGAAGAAGGGACTGATCTCGGAATCCGTATCAGTATGCGGGATGTGACCAGTCGAAAACGGATGGAAGAGCAACTCAAACACAGTGCGCTCCATGACATGTTGACTGGATTGCCCAATCGGGTGTTGTTTCTGGATCGACTCGGGCGTGCTGCTGATCGATCTGTCGAAGGAAATGATTTCTATGCTGTTTTATTTATTAATTTGGATAGATTTCAAGCGGTCAATGATCATTACGGGCATACGGTGGGCGATACACTGATGGTCTCCATTGGTGAAAAATTGCTCGGACTTGTCCGTCCTCTTGATACGGTTGCCCGATTTGGTGGAGATGAATTTGGCATATTGATTCATGAGATGGATTCGATTGACGCTGTCGCGTCCATGATTCAGACAATTCATGATTCTTTTAAACAGGCTATTGTCATTGATGGTGTCAAATTCAATGTGTCCGCCAGTGTGGGCTACGATATCGCGTCGGGGGCATATGTGGAGTTGGAAGAGCTTGTACACAATGCACAGGTCGCCATGAACAAGGCCAAGGAAAGTGGCAAGAATCGATTCGTGGCGTACCACAAGAGTATGCGCGAAGGGGTGATTAATATCCTGGCCCTTGAGAATGAACTGAAGCGTGCGCTCACGGCCCGAGAGTTTGAAGCGTACTATCAGCCAATTGTGAATTTGGCCGATGGTCGTCTGTATGGATTTGAAGCGCTTGTCCGATGGAATCATCCGGAACGGGGATTGGTCAATCCGGGAGAGTTTATTCCGGTTGCCGAGGAAACAGGCATTATCGTTGATCTTGGAAAGCAGGTACTTGAGCAGGCATGTACGGCCATGAATGCGTGGCGGCAGCAGTACCGTATTGCCGCCGAATTGAACATTGCCGTGAATATATCGGCCAAACAATTCAATGAGTCGTCTCTTGCCGTTGATGTGGCACAGATTCTGGAACGCTCCGGTTTGCCGCCGGAGTGCCTGAAGCTGGAAATCACGGAAACCGTTGTCATGCTGGATGCCATGAAGTCGGTCAATCAACTCAATCTTTTGAAAAAACTCGGAATATTATTGTCCATTGATGATTTTGGGACTGGCTATTCGTCCATGAACTATTTACAGAAGTTTCCGACAGATCAATTGAAGGTGGATTTGAGTTTTGTCCAGCGGATGGAATCAGCACCGGAAAATATCGAGATTATTCGTGCGATCGTCAATATGGCGCATAGTTTGCGTCTTCGTGTTGTGGCCGAGGGCATTGAAACTGAAAGGCAAAGAGACTTGCTTTATTCATTGCAATGCGATTACGGTCAGGGATATTTGTATTCGAAGCCGCTTTGCCAAGCGGATGCCGAAAATTTTATCAAAAATTCTGAATAATTCACAAAGTAGAAAGCAATTGGAGCTGTGTCCATGAACCTCAGTGCCCCGCAGTTGATCACCTGGATCATCGGAGTCCTCATAGGCCTTCTCGGTATATTCATTCAAATTGACGTCATGTCTGTTCCGGCCCTGGAAAATTTGGTGCGACCATTTTGGCTCGTTGCAACCGGATTTGTCATCTTGGCGGTTTCAAACCTTTTCCGTCGATTGTAAGTGCATTATGGGTGGTTCGAACCCACCAAAGAGAGAGGATGGTGTCGTATGAATTTGTTACGATTGAATATATGGAGAAAATGTATCCTCATCGGATTCATTGCGGCTGTTATTGCCATGTTCAGTCTTGATTGGGGATACCATTTCCATATTGGTCATGTCGTGCGCCTGTTTGTTGGTGCAGTGGCCTTTTGGGTTGTTGTGGATAGACTGTAGCTCTCCGCGTTTTGGCGCTTTCCATCTCGGATTGGATGCGTTTTGGCATAGAGAGACACGTCTTTTTTGAAAAACCGCTTGACCTTGCCAACAGACAGGACTATTTGTCTTTTTTAGAAACACAAAGGATTACTTCACATGTCGTTTGACCTGAATACCATTTCTGCCATCTCCGCTAGCCTAGTCGTAGCCAGCGTATACGTCGTAGTAGACGTAGTAGTATGTGGTGTCGATAGGGACGCGCCATAGCGGGAATCTTTGAACGAATTTTCAACCCCCGTCGGTGCGTACCGACGGGGGTTTTTTTATTCCCGTTGCGGCTTCGGGGAACACAGGAGGATTTTCAATGCGATTGAGTGGAGCGGAAATTATTATCAAATTGTTGGAACGGCAGGGAATTGACACCATTGCCGGAATTCCCGGAGGGGCGAACCTTCCAATGTACGATGCCCTGGGAAAAAGTGAGTCTATCCGGCACATTTTGACTCGGCATGAACAGGGAGCGGGTTTTATTGCCCAAGGTATGGCTCGGGTGAGTGGAAAACCGGCGGTCTTTTTCGCCACATCAGGCCCGGGCGCGACAAACACCCTGACGGCCATTGCGGATGCCAAATTGGATTCCATCCCCATCATTTGCATTACTGGACAGGTGCCACTCTCCATGATCGGGACCGATGCGTTTCAGGAAGTTGATACCTACGGTTTGAGTGTGCCGATCACCAAACACAACTTCCTTGTTCGGTCTGTAGAAGATTTGTTGTGGATTATCCCGGCGGCATTTCGCATCGCTGCAAGTGGCCGTCCTGGTCCTGTAGTGATTGATGTTCCCAAGGATGTACAGGCGGCATTTCATGAATTTGAGACCTGGCCAGAACCCGGTGAACGGGAACCGTCCGAGGGGTTGATTCCCGCTGAAATTCGACGGGCGGCAAGTATGATTAATTCGGCGAAAAAGCCTGTTTTGTATCTGGGGGGCGGGGTTATCCAGTCCGATTCGGCAGACGAAGCTTTGGCCTTGGCTGAGAAAGCAAGCATCCCGTCCGTGGTAACGCTGATGGGGTTGGGCGTTATTCCGACGGACAACCCGTTGTGTTTGGGGATGTTGGGAATGCACGCTGCCCGATATACGAATATGGTGCTTGAAGAGTGTGACCTGCTTGTTGCCGTTGGGGTTCGATTTGACGACAGGGCGACAGGCAAGGTGCCTGAATTTTGTCCCAATGCCAAAGTCATTCACATGGATATCGATCCCAGCGAATTGGACAAGATCAAACGGTCAACCGCGTCCGTCACAGGCGATGTTGCTGAAATCCTGACGGCTTTGATTCCGCTCATTGATGAGAATGCGCGTGCTTCGTGGATTTCGCGAGTTCAGACGTTGAAAAAAGAGCATCCCATGCTCATTGCCGATGCCGATGACCCGACGTCTGCGTATGGTGTCGTGCTGAAGGCGGCTGAATTGGCCGGTGAACAAGCGATCGTTTGTACAGATGTCGGTCAGCACCAGATGCGGACGGCCCAAGTCTATCCTTTCAAGCATCCTCGCCAATGGCTGACGTCAGGAGGGCTTGGCACCATGGGGTTTGGAATGCCTGCCTCCATTGGGGCCGCGTTGGCTGCCCCGGATCGTCCGGTGATTTGTTTCAGTGGAGATGGGTCCATCATGATGAATATTCAGGATCTTGCGACAGCCATGGAATATGACATCCCCATCAAGATTATTTTGACCAACAATAATGCGCTCGGTCTGGTGCGGCAACAGCAGGATTTGTTTTACGGTAAGCGGTATTTTGCATCCGATTATTCCCGGAGCGTTGATTTTATCAAGATTGCAGAGGGTTTTGGCATCAAGGCTCACGATTTGGGAACGAGTGAAGACCCGGCCGAGACCTTGAAAATTGCGTTGTCAGAACCGGGACCGTCTCTGATTCATGTGCCGCTCAGTCCTGATGATCCTGTCTACCCAATGGTGCCTCCAGGGGCCGCAAATTCCGAAATGATCGGAGGTGAAAAACATGTGTAAACATACCGTGCTCGAATTGTCAGTGAATAACCACCCAGGCGTGATGTCGCATATTTGTGGTCTGTTTGCCCGGAGGGCCTACAATGTTGAAGGAATTGCCTGTATGCCGGTGAACGGCGGGAAAAGAAGTACAATCTGGCTGCTTGTCGATGCGGACAGCCGTCTGGATCAGATGATTAAGCAGGTGGACAAGCTTGAAGACGTTCTTGGGGTCGAACGTCACGATCATGGCCATGAAGTTATTTCAAAGATGGCTGAATTTGTTCAATAAAAGTTCTACTGTGTTTCTATGGAAAAGGCCGACATGATGTCGGCCTTTTTACTTTTTAGCGATAGAATTATTTTTGACCGTTGAATTTTTTTTGCAAATTGTCAAAAAGTCGTTCCTGATAGTTCGAGGGGAATTCCCAAATGGGCATGGTGCCGCTTCGTTGCAGCCCTCTGTCCTTTGGGGAGAGTTTGTACATTAATGTCATGAGCACATCACTGCTCACCCATGGGCTTTCGCGAAAATAGCTGTGTCCATTCCCTGAATCGGCATGGGCCGCATTGGTTACGTCAATGAGGTTGAGCTTGGGATTCTTCTCAAGGAAATAGCGGACTGCCGGGGACATTTCCCGTCGGACTTGTCCCAAGCGTCCCCAATCGAAAATCCATTCTGCCGCACTGACAGCACTGTCCGAGTCGGAAACATAGACTGAGAGATTATCAACGATATCCAGCATACCTTCCGGATATTCGAGGCAAAAAGCGCACTGTCCATGTCGCTGCCAATAAGCATGACATGGCCGATTTTCAAGTCGGCTTTTTCCCCTTCCGGAGCATTTTGAGTTTCCAGTGTCAGTTGAAAAAGAGCCTTGTCAACGACGCGAGTACCGGCACTATATCCAATGATGTGGATGCGTTCGGCAGCGGTGTGCTGTGCCAGGTATTTGAGGAAGGCGCGGAATTGATATGAGGAAAGCTCTGCGGTTTCAAGGTCGGATAAATACGCTAGCGTCCGAGGTGTTGCTGGCCAGGAATACGCGATGAAAGCTCCGTCGTATCCGAGAAAATGCCAGAGTTCCGCCGTGACAAGGATGGGATTATTAAAATCGACCTTGTACCCATGCACATAAATGAAGATATCTTTTTGTACTGATGTGGCCAACTGCTGGTCTATTTGTCGAGCAAATTCCTGGCCGGTTGTTTCGGCCTCAATGCCATCATACCCATTGGCGATGAAGGGGTTGAGACTTGATCCGAGACTCCCGTATTCAGTCACTTTTTGGACCTTGAGGGGATATTGATCCGTCCGGTTCTTGAGGAGTGATATACGCTTTGCCTCTTCCCAACTGAAATCTTCTTCACCGAATTTTATTGAAGCTTCACCGAGTCGAATGACGCCTCCCCGTTCGGAGCTGTAGGCAAGATCACCGTCTTTGGCTGGTGCGCGGTTGGTGGCATAAAAGATTTTTCCTGGCGGCGGAATTTCCTTTTCAAATGGATTTACCAGATCGGAATAGATGGCAGGGGCGGGCATGAGGTTGATCGCTTCACCTTTTGGCGCAGAACACCCGAAGAGCAGGGAAGCGAGAATGCCTATGCAAATGAAGAATATACTGATTTTTTTGAGAGACATCATCGATATCATTGTTGCGGGGCCTCCGTTTGACAGCCCGAGTTTGAGAGTGTGGCATTCTTAATGCTGATACAGACGACCGTTCATGCCGTTATTGCGAAGTTGAGCCATTAGCAATAAAAGGATGTGTTTTTGTCAGCCTCATGATTGTGATATATATTGATTGATATACCGCAATGTTTGCGTGCTTACAAGAAGAGTCGGCGAATTTATTCAGGGGAAAAAGGGGGGGGCCGCTTTTGCGGTGTACGGATATGGCCTTCGTGTGTCAGTGAAAACAGACTGATGTCGTTTCAGAGAGTGGTGCGATCTAAAAAAGTACCGAGCGCAGTGTTTTTGAGGGAGAAAGGGAAGCGCATGTGAGAAAACCGCTGATCGTGCGATCAGCGGTTTTCGATATATGGAGCTGACGAGCAGGATTGAACTGCCTACCTCGTCCTTACCAAGGACGCGCTCTACCGATTGAGCTACGTCAGCATTTGCACTGTTTTCGATGAATCATCGGGTCAAATTGATATTGATCCAACGGGGGAATTCATCGTTTGGTCGGGATGAGAGGATTTGAACCTCCGGCCCCTTGACCCCCAGTCAAGTGCGCTACCAGACTGCGCTACATCCCGACGCGAGGTGAGTTACTATATGCGCCGCCGCCGCGTGTCAACAGTTGATTTGTATTTTGTTAAAAAATCTTTTGATCCGGGTCAGTTGAAAGGGGGGAGAATCGTGAGAAAAAGAAAAGAAGGGTGTCTCTTGTTCAATGCCAAGATTGTTTTTTGTCCAAGGAATTTAATTCTCAGATGAGTTGTATAAACGGATTCCCCAATAAATTGTTGGGAAAAAGAACACCATTAATCCTCGAGTAAAGCCTCTGCCATTCTTGTTAACCAGTCGATAACGGCCATACATATGGCAACAATGATGAGCGGAAGTCCCTTTGTTTTTTGCTTTCACGGATTGATTCATGTGTATCGTTGTTGTCAGTGCTTTTTAATTTTTTGAATGATTTCTTTTAAAAGGCCAACCGGCAGGCCGACAATGTCTTCAATTCTTATGCTTGATGAACAGGAAATGCGATAATCGGGGGCTATTCATTTCTTGCTGGTTGTTTGTTTTTATTTGGGCCAAACCGCTGGAGCGACAATAGCACGGATGGTGCCGTCATATTTTTTCAGCGTCGTGATTGGTGAGAGGATTGTGACCTCAAGAGTCGTTGTATCTCCAAAGAAGGTATTCGGTACTTTCATATAAAATATAGGGATTTTGCAGATCCCTTTGCTGTAACCAAACCCCGGTTGAAGTTGGACGGGGACGACTTTTGAGTCTGTAGATTCTCCATTGGATGTGATCGAATATCGTATCTGACCATCAAGATGAATAAATGGGGTGATGGCAGGATTTTCACATGGGATAACCAGAAAGAAAGCGTGGGGCACGTCAAATTGTTTTTTGAGCACGCCTCTGATGGTTGTTCCTTTTTTTAGTACATTGAAATCAGATGTGAAAATAGGTGTATAAAATGTTTCTGTTCTGAAATTCGCTGCAAAGTAGGTTGATCGCCAAATCAACCAACATCCAATGAGAAGCGCGAAAAAGAATAACCAAATTATTTTTTTCATTTTCAGTATTGTCAGGCGGATATTTATCCGCCTGACAGGGTATGGGTTAGCGTTGTTTATCTCCTCGGGCAAATAAAGTATATTGATGGCGTAATGCATCCGCATAATCTTGGCAGTTCTTCGATTTGCCCGTGCTGCCTTTGATTAATTTGTATTTCCCGGGATCAATGCTTTTTATTGTTCGGCGCATGCGTTTGTCGTCGTAATGTTTGGCTTCAAGTGTAAAGTCTTTGATGTTTTCGGTGTCCCATTGCACACCTGATTTGTAAAATCCGAGATTCTTTTTGGAACCATCTTCAAAAAAACCGTGTTCATGTTTTAATTCATAATTTCTTTGATCAGCAGTGGACCCATTTGTTCCAATCCAATGAGCACCTTTGGGTAAAAAGGAGAGAAGTCTTTTCCCAAATCGGAACAGCCCCAGAGGGTCCACACCGTTCACCGGGTCATCCAGACAATAGCCATACCAGTCTGGATCGCCGCCTTTGTCCCCAAGTGGATCAGGGGCGGTCCATCGGCTGGTGTTTGTGTCATAATCCCGCCAGCCGAAGCGGACGAAATCTAAATTCTGGTCGTGCAGGCCACCTGCATAGCCGATGGGGATGCGAAAATTCGGATTGGTCTTTTTCATGATTCCGCCAAAAGGCTCATATAAGATTTCTTGTATCACATTGCCGTGTTGATTCGCAACAACGCGAAGTGAGCCGATTTGGTCGTAATACAAGGAAAAGAGGGCACCGTCTTCACGGACCATTGTAGAAGGCAGCCTTTCGTCATCGTTGTATTTGAATTCATACCACATGCGCCCATCTTGGAAGGCCTTAAGGCGAATGAAGTCGAGCCATTGGTATGCCTCGACGAGATGCCCGTTGAGGTATTTTGCTTTTCGCTGGCCATTTTTGTCGTGATGGTAGGTGTACACGCAGTCTTTGTCCTCAATTTCCATTGAAAGCAGTCGGTAGTCCGGTGCGTAACCATACAAATAGTACGTTCCCTTGTTTGACCAGATGGAACGAAACCCGTTGTCGTCGTGTGTGAATGTGTTGTCACCGGCACGGAGAAGGCGGTTATCCATGGTGTATGTATAATTGCGAAAGTTCGGGCCAGCAGTTGCGGGCAAAAAGTCGCGGATGCGGCGACCATGTTTATCGTATTCGCATTGACAGATGAGCCTGCCATTCAGGAGTGCCTTTGAAAGGCGACCTTTCTTGTCGTAGGAGTATTCCCATATGACGTGGCTGTCCTCAACGGCTTCTTGTTTTTCAATGATTCGGCCATTTGGGTCGTGTTTCAGTTGATAAAAATAAGGAGTTTGCATTTCCACCTCGTTCGTTTCGTTTCCAAAGGGTATCTTTGGGAATCCGAACTAGTGTATCCCCAGTTTTTGGCAAATCCTGGTTTTGTGAAAGAATGTAGAGGAAAAACAGTGTATAGGATGAAATAAACACTTGACAGGCAGGGAAAAATTAACGGTTTTTTGGATGGAAGAGGCAAAAAAGAAAACCGCCATTTCGAGTAGAAATGGCGGTTTCGATATATGGAGCTGACGAGCAGGATTGAACTGCCTACCTCGTCCTTACCAAGGACGCGCTCTACCGATTGAGCTACGTCAGCTTTTGAGCTGTTTTTGATGAATCGTCGGATCGAATTGATTCGACCCGACGGGGGAATTCATCATTTGGTCGGGATGAAAGGATTTGAACCTTCGGCCCCTTGACCCCCAGTCAAGTGCGCTACCAGGCTGCGCTACATCCCGACGCGAAGTGAGTTACTATCCGTGACCGAGCTTTGTGTCAATCTTTTTTTTTGAAAAAAAAGCCAACACGGTGGTTTTTTTGAGAATACGCTTGATTGAATGGGGGGAGACCCTATACACTCATCCATTCACGCAGATTTATAATGGATTATTCGTATAAATATGGGGTATTCCCCACATATTGATTGACTAAATGACAAGGACGCGGTCTCTTCCTGAAAAAAGTATGATCGGTTCATTGCGGAGAATACATGAAATTTAACAGCGATTCAGCAGGGGGTTGTCATGGTTGATGAAACATTGAAAGATATCAATCAGTTTTTGACCTTCACTTTGGGCAAAGAGATTTTTGCATTGGATATTGGCACTGTTCGGGAAGTTTTGGAGTTGACGTCCATTACCAAGATTCCGAGAACACCCGAATTCATGCGCGGTGTTATCAATCTCCGTGGCCATGCGGTTCCGGTGGTCGATATGCGTTTGAAACTCGGTATGTCACAGGGTGAAGATACGGTTGATACGTGTATCATTATCGTTGAAATCGAATTTGAAGGTGAATTTACCGTTATGGGTGCCCTCGTTGATTCGGTCCGAGAAGTGTTTGAGATGACACCGGACACCATCGAGCCTGCACCCAAGATGGGGGCGGCTATCAACGCCGAATATATCAAGGGTATGGGACGCCAGAATGGGCAGTTTATCATCATCATTGATATCAACAAGATATTCTCGGCGGAAGAATTGTCCATTGCCAAGAGTCTGGCCGGAAGTGGTGCCGATCAAATGCCGGCTGAAGAAGCTGTAGCCACCATATCGGTGTAGTAGAGTCTTTCAGTACGAAAAAAGCGTCCCGGGGGCATGAGCCTTTGGGACGCTTTTTTTGTCGGTTGGTTTAAATTTTTAGCTGATGTGATCCCAATTGACCATGGTATCCCATTGCACCTTGCCTTCAGTCTTTTTCTGTTTTCGGAGCAGGACATACACGGCCCCGGCCCCACCATCCTTGGGTTGGGCCGTACAGAAGGCCAGGACCACGCGTCTGAGCGGCTCTTTGGTCAGCCATGCCTCGATGCCAGTCCGCAGAATGGATTGACCACCAGGCGAATTCTTGCCCCTGCCTGTGACCACCAGAACGCATCGATGTCCTTGCAGGTAGCTTTCCCTGATAAAGAAGAGCAGGCTGTCTTGAGCCTGATCCGAAGTCATGCCGTGGAGGTCAAGATGTGAGGATACACTGAGTGCCCCAGCCTTGAGTCGCTGGAAGATTTTGATATCCAGCCCTCGAACATATCCGTACATAAATTTTTCGGTGTATTCGAGTTCGAATTCGATATCACCCGGCGTGAATTGTTGCAGCTTTTTTTGGGCTTCATCTTCTAGTGAAACCGTTTGAAATGATGTGGGTTCCGATTGGAGAGTGACCTGTCTGCCACTTGCTTCGTTCATTTTTTTTACCCCACGCATGGCGGCCATAAAGACTTCTTCGTCCGGTGGCTCATTTTGTGGGTTGACATTTTCTTTTTGAGGCTCATTTTTATGATACGGAAGGGAATAGACATCGTCTTTTTCCTTCTCGAATTTGATCTGCTTGAGATCGCCAAGGTTGTTTATACGCTTCTTTCCCATTGTTTATCCTTCCTTCGGTCGAAACGAGTATATCGGATTGCTTGCCCGGGGCAAGTAAAAGAGTGCTGTCGCGTGCCTGAAACACGATTCACTGGACTTCCTAGGCTCCGTTAAGTAATGAGCCTGTTGCACAATGACTTAAAGTGAGGAAACAGATGCTGACCATAGAAGACTTGCATGTCAACATCGGCGATAAAGAGGTCCTCAAGGGGATCAATCTCCAGATAAATGCCGGGGAAACGTTTATTCTGTTCGGACCCAACGGTTCTGGCAAGACGTCTCTTCTCATGGCATTGATGGGTTTTGCCGGATACAACATCACCAAAGGGAAGATTTTATTCAAGGGCCAGGATATCACCGAGGCTCCCATGTACGAACGGGCTCGGCTTGGTGTGGGGATGTCTTTTCAGCGGCCGCCGACCATTCATGGCCTGCGAACCCGCCATCTTGTCAAGATGTGCTCTCGTAATGGGGCAGTGAATCCCGATATGCTCGCTGAAGCCGTGAACATGACCGATTTTCTGGACCGTGATATCAACGACGGTTTCTCCGGTGGCGAAATCAAGCGTTCCGAATTGTTGCAACTCATGGCCCAACAGCCGGATCTGGTCTTGTTTGACGAGCCTGAATCCGGTGTGGATATGGAAAATATGCAACTGGTAGGCAAGGTTGCCCGTGAGGTTCTGGATGGGAATTACAACAGCAGTTCGCCAGATCTGAGCCTGCGTGAGCGCAAGGAACAGATGCAAACCGCTGGATTGATTATTACCCATACCGGCCATATCCTTGATTATGTCAATGCTGACCGCGGTCAGGTCCTTTATCAGGGACATCTGTGCTGTGAAGGTCGTCCCAGGGATATTCTGGACCACATTCGGGAGCACGGCTACCAGGAATGTGTCCGCTGCATGAACTAGCAACTCCTTGTGAAGGAGATACATATGAGTAAAGTCGATCTTTCCGATTTCAAATTTGAAGGTCTTCAGCAGGAATCCATTGCCGATTTGTCCGCGTTGTCCGAAAAGGACAAGGATCAATTGCTGATGGCTGGCGTTGTTTCCGACCTGAGTACTCGGTCCGCATCCTATTTGCAGATGGATCAGTCTGCGGTTCACTGTGAGTCCCGGGATGATGGTGTCGAGATCATGGATATCAAGGACGCGCTCAAGAAATATGATGGTCTCAAGGACTATTATTGGACCCTCGTGGATAAGGACAAGGATGAATATACCAAGTCCGCATACGACAATGTCCATGGCGGCTATTTTATTCGCGTCAAGGCCGGAGCCAAGATCAAGGATCCGATTCAGTCCTGTCTCATGCTCAAGTCTGAGCATGTTGGCCAGAACGTCCATAATCTTGTCATTATTGAAGAAGGTGCCGAAGCCCATATCATTACCGGATGTTCTGTGGCCCATGGCACGAAATCCGGGGCGCATCTCGGTATTTCCGAATTTTTTGTTAAAAAGAACGCATCGTTGACTTTCACGATGGTTCATAACTGGAGTGAAGATGTCGCTGTTCGACCCCGGTCTGCCGGTGTGGTGGAAGAGGGTGGCAAATTCCTGTCCAACTATGTCCTGCTCAAACCCGTCAAGGATTTGCAGATGTATCCGTCCATTGACATGAATGGTCCGAATTCCGTGGCGCGCTTCAATTCCGTTGTCGTCGCTCCGGAAGGGTCTCATCTGGACATGGGCAACAAAGTGACCATGAACGCGCCGCACACCCGGTGTGAGATCATTGCCAGGACTATTTCATCTGGTGGAACCATTATCAACCGTGGTCATATCGGCGCACACCATGTGCCGAGCAAAGGACACCTGGAATGTCAGGGGTTGATTCTTGGTGGAGGTCGTATCTGGGCCATTCCCGAACTCGACGGCACAGTCGAAGGTGTGGAGTTGTCTCACGAAGCCTCTGTGGGCAAGATCGCGCAGGAAGAGATTGAGTATCTCATGGCCCGCGGACTTGATGAAGATGAAGCCACATCCACGATTGTTCGGGGATTCCTGAACACGGATATTATGGGATTGCCTGCCCGGTTACAGGAAGAGATTGATAAACAGATCGAAGAGTTGCAGGCCTTTGGCGTGATGTAACTCGTGATTGAATACACGAATGGGCGGGAGCTTTGGCTGCCGCCTTTTTCTTATGCGGCACCATGTCAAGAACTCCCTTTCTTCGTTGTTTTCTCTTTAATTAGGCCAGGCTTCACCCTCGCCTTATGGCGTATTAGTAATG
>NZ_WUEH01000025.1 GCF_010468615.1 Pseudodesulfovibrio sp. JC047
GACCATATGGGACGACTGCGCGGCTATGGCAATGCAATCGTTGCCGCCCAAGCGCAAGCGTTCATCGAAAGTTACATCGAAGAAATCCGATGATTCAAAATCAGTGGGCAAAAAATGAAAAGACCAATAATGCGATACCACGGCGGCAAGTTCCGCAACGCTGTAAAAATCATGCGCTATTTCCCGAAGCATAAAGCGTATGTCGAGCCTTTCGGCGGAGCGGCATCTATCCTCATGCAAAAGGCGCGTGTGCCCTTAGAAGTTTACAACGACCTTGACGACGAGATCGTGAACGTCTTCAAAGTTCTGCGTTCCCCGGTAGCGTCCATGCGGTTGCAAGAGGCTTTGATTCTGACGCCGTTCTCGTTCACGGAATACCTCAACACCTATTCACCTTGCACTGACCCTGTAGAGCGCGCCAGACGGACGCTCACACGGGCAGCAATGGGCGTAGGCAGCAACGCTGCAACACGCAAGGCCGTGAATGGATTCAGGAGCAAACGAGCTGCTTGCTCCTCCCCGGCGCGAGACTTTGCCAATTACCCGCCCCATATCGAGGCGTTTTGTGCGCGGTTGCAGGGCGTGACCATCGAATGTCGTCCAGCTCTCGACATCATCCAACGATACGACAGCCCCAATACTCTTTTCTATGTTGACCCGCCCTATGTGGTCAGCACTCGCACACTCAGTCACCAATCCTATCGGCATGAGATGACAGACGAGCAACACGAAGCACTGGCCACAACCCTGCACGAAGTCAAAGGCAAGGTCATTTTGTCCGGTTACGACTGCGATTTGTACCAGCGTCTTTATGTCGGATGGAAGTCGGTCAGCTTCAAGGCACTTGCAGACAAGGCTCAGGAGCGCACCGAAACACTCTGGATCTCGAATAATGCAATTACGCAAGCCCCGCTTTTGGCGGCGATGTAAACCTATCAGCAGAACCAAGACCATGAACGAACAAGCAGTAATCGAAGAAATACGGAAGACGTATTCCGAGACATACGCCAACGCCATCTTCACTATGACCAACAAAATGATGCTGATGGAAAAAGAAATTGAAATCCTCCGGGACGGGCTTGGTGAGGTTGCCGACCGCATCACCCCGAAGGGCGAAGACAAACTTGAATGGGCCATCAAGACCGCACTGGACACCCTTGAAGCGGCAAATGGCTACTGATCCGCAAATCAAAGACGACCATGAACAAAGACACACTTGCCAAGGCCTGCATTGAGGCTCTGTCGAACTCCAGCCTGCCGCCCAAGACCCTTATCACATCGAATCCCCGACGCGTGGTGGATGAAGATGTAGAGATAGCTTGGGACAGGTGCGCCCCCGGCCAGGAGGGAGGGCGAACCACAATAGCAGTGGTCCCGATCAGCACCGAAACATTGTGGCGTGAGCCTGTCGAAGTCATGGGCTTTGGCAATCTGGATACCTGCTACGGCAAGCAGAATGTTAGACTGAACCATTTTCTGTTTCAGCGTCGCATGGAACGCGAATATTTTAAACCCATGCGCGAGATGCAGCAACGCATCATAGAGGCGTACATGTTCGGTAAAAAAACCACGTATCTGTAATTTGGAGATAACACCATGGGAAAAAAGAAAATCACCATTGACATGACGCCAACATGGGAATTCTCATTAAAAATTTTGATTATGTCAGTCACCGGCGAACTCAATGACGACGGCAAAACTAGGGAGTCCTCGATTGACGAGATCGTCCGCGCAGGGAAGCTGCTCGACATACTCATTGGACAGCGCAAGGAGTTAGTCAAAGCCCTGAAACATGCTGTAGCGAAAATACCCGCTGGCGTGGATGCTGATTTGGAAGACTTGAGAGCGTATCTCGAACAGGTTTTAGAAGCGGTCAATGGCTGAGAACTCAGCATACTGCGAGGTAAATATGGGAATGTTTACGGAAACCTTGAAACGGTGTGTCAAAGTGATTGTCCACGACGTGCCTGTGTGCGGGGAGGAATAGATTCATGGGGCTGCAGCGTGTTCTTGAAGAGAAAATCGGGAAATCCTATCCGGCCAGTGAGCTTGCCGCTTGGTTGCGGAAGTCATCGGGTTGGGTTTACAAACATGCAGCCGACCTCGGCGGAGTCAAGATCGGGGGGCGGTGGCAGTTCTTTGAAAAAAACATAGTGGAAGCTTTAAGACCCACCAGTATGGGAGGTTCGAGTGCCGATAAAACGGAAGAACCGAAAGACGGGAAGAATAGAATGGTACGGGCGAATCATGCTCCCAGACGGCAAGAGGAAGGAGCGGTTGTGCCTTTCGAAGAAAAAGGCCGTGGAGTGGGAAGTTTTGATCAAGCAGAAGTTGAAAGAGTGCTCATTGACGAAGATCCGTGTGGTCTCCTTGCACACCCTCATGACAAAACATCTGTTCGCGCTCAAGGCAAAAGGCGTTGCCCAAGGAACGTATGATGACAAGACTCTTGTGTTTAAAGAGTTGCTTGATTGGCCTGGTGTTTCGGCTGCGATGGAAGTCAATATGTTGCAGCACGATGTCATGCGTCAGTTCCTGGACCACATTGCCGAAACTCGGAGTGGACGTCGAGCCAACACGTTTCGGAAGCATATTATGCGGCTGTGGAACTGGGGTAAGCGTTCACGGATTATTCAGGGCGAGTGTCCGTGGGATGTCGAGCCGTACAAGTGTGACCGGTCTGAGAAGTATGTGCCGCCGGAAGAGGACTTCTGGGCCGTATATGAGGTTGCTGATGTCATGCCGACGGCCTATGGCAAGAGCGTCACGCAGGCGCATAGGAAACGTATGATGCTTGCGTATCTGCATACAGCTGCAAGGCGAAGCGAGATATTCAACCTCAAGTGGGAGGATGTGGATTTCAAGAATGAGCGTATACGCCTGTTCACGAAGAAGCGGACTTCTGGTCGAGAGGGGAATTGGATACCGTTGACCGAGCAGCTTGCGGCAGTGCTCAAGGAGCAGCGGCTAGAGACCGGGTTTCGTGAACATGTGTTCATCAACCCGAGGACGGATAAACCCTATGCCTATGGCAACAACATGGTGCGCAAGATGTGTGAGATGGCGATGGTGAAGCCGTTCGGCTTTCATTCCATCCGACATCTGTCGGCGTCGATCCTGGCAAAGGCAGGGGTAGATCTGCCGACGATCCAGCTTATCTTGCGGCATACGTCAGTGACGACGACTGCACGATATGTTCACAGCCTCATCGATGCGACAGAGGCGATGAATGGAGCACTCGGCGGAAAGGTATTGGATATGAAAAAAGCCTCCAGCGAATAACTGGAGACTTGAAAAAGGTGAGTCATAAGGTGAGTAGGCTTGGTGGCTAGTTCTCCACATGACTCGTAACACTTTGAAATAGCTGGTGGGCGATACGGGATTTGAACCTGTGACTTCCACCGTGTGAAGGTGGCACTCTGACCAGCTGAGTTAATCGCCCATTTTTTTTGCCTTGAGCTATTTCGCCTCAAGGGAGAGAAGATATATCCGTATCAATTTTGGTTTGCAACTGTTTTTTATAATTTTTTCTCAATTGTCATAATTTCGGTCGTCTGATTCTCCGGCTGATCCCGATTGTAACAGGTCAGACCACAGCGTAAACAGCGACAGGCTTCGTATTGGACATCTGTTTCGCTGAGAGTGCCTTCGATTTCCTTGAACGTGCCGCTTCGTTCATCGCATTCAATGAGATGGGGCATTGGGATGCGGTCTCGGAGCCCGACATCGGGGACGTTCGTGAACATGGTGTAGTCGATCAGTTCGCGTTGGATGGTGGACGTGATATGCGGTGCGTCTTCGGTGAGGTATTGGTGAATGGACCGGGCGGCCTTTCTGCCTTCACCAAGCGCCGTGATGACCAGTGCCGGGCCGGTGTGCATGTCTCCGCCGGTAAAGACGTGTGGAAGTGCGGTCTGGAGCGTGTCGGGATCTGCTCCAAGTGTGCGCCACTGTGTTTCCTCAAGTGCGCAGTGACCATCTTCGTAGAGGCAGGACAATTCCGGTTTTTGACCAATGGCCGTATACACGGTGTCCGCTTCGATTTTGGCTTCCGTGCCTGGAATCGGTTCAGGGCGACGTCTGCCAGACGCATCCGGGTCGCCAAGTTGCATGGTGATGTATTCCACATGAGTGACATGTCCTGATTCGTTGGTGAGGATGCGTGTGGGGGCGGCCAGGAACAGGTATGTGACGCCCTCTTCTTCGGCTCCGATAATCTCTTCGATATTCGCGGGCATTTCATCTTTTGTCCGGCGGTACATGAGCGTGACATCCGCACCGAGGCGGACGCTGGTCCTTGCGGTATCGATAGCCGTGTTACCGCCTCCGATTACGACCACTTTCTTGCCAATGTGCGTTTCAAGACCGAGTCCGACTTTGGTCAGAAATTCCGTGCCAGTTTCAACGCCATCCGCTGCTTCATTTTCGATTTGTAAATTCATGTTCATCCAGGCACCGATACCGAGAAAGACCGCTTCATATCCGTCGTCACTCAAGGTGCTGAGGGAGAAGTCCGTGCCAAAGAAGGTGTTGTATTTGACGTCGATTCCCAGATCGAGGATGCCTTGAATTTCCCAGTCGAGGATGTCTTTTGGCAGTCGGTATTCCGGAATGCCGTATCGAAGTTGGCCCCCCAGAGCGGGCATGGATTCAAAAATGGTGGGACTGTGGCCGAGACGGCGGAGAAAATAGGCGCAGGAAATTCCGGCGGGACCGCCGCCGACAACCGCTATTTTCCGGCCGGTATCCGGTGCGCAGGCAATGGGAAGCCGTTGGCCTGAGTGCATTTCCCAGTCCGCGGCAAAGCGTTTTATCATATTGATACCAATAGGTTCTTCCACATGTCCTCGACGGCAGACCTCTTCGCACGGATGCGGACAGACCCGACCTATGGACAGTGGCATCGGAATGCGTTCGCGGATGGTTTCGAGCGCTCCGGCGTAGTCGCCCCGTGAGACCTGTTCAATGTAGCGGGGAATGTTGATCTGGCCGGGGCACCGTTGACGACAGGGGGCCAGGCAATCGGTTATCTCGTTGAGATGGGTAATGCGGGCGGTCATGCCCCAGATGGTGATAACCCCGCGAGGGCAGACCTGTTCGCAGCCGCCGCAGGCTGTACACAGGTTGGGATCGACCACTGGATACCCGTTGGGGCCCATTTCAATGGCACCGAATTGACAGGCCGTAACGCAGGTTCCATAGCCGAGGCATCCTTCAGGGCACATCTTCGAGCCACTGTAGAGCAGATGTTGGGCGCGGCAATCCTTGATGCCTTCGTACACATAGACATCCTCGGCCCGGGTGCCGCCAGTGCAGTCCACAAAAGCGATTTGTTTTTCCATGGAAGAAAATTCCAGCCCCATGATGGCCGCGACATTGGCCGCAACCGTATCTCCGCCGATGACACAGACCGTGGCACCGGCCTTGCCTTCCACCACCCCTTGTGCAGCACCGGCACATCCTGGGTAACCGCATCCGCCGCAATTGGCCCCGGCAAGCACGGCTTCGACTTGGGCGATACGCGGGTCTTCGTAGACATAGAGGAGCTTGGACGCCACCGCCAGAATGATTGCGGCTGTCAGTCCGATACCGAACAGAACGAGGACAGAGGAAAGTATCATGGTTTACAACTCCTATGAGGCCATGCCCTTGAAGGCGAAAAAGGCCAGTGACATCAGTCCGGCTACAATCAGTCCCAATGGGGTGCCCTTCAACGAGACCGGGACCGGGGAGAGGTCCAGCCGTTCGCGAATACCGGCCATGAGGACGAGTGCCAACATGAAGCCCAGGCCGGACGCGACCGAAAAAATGAGTGTTTCAATGAAGGTGTATTCTTCTCGTTGACAGATGATGGCGATGCCGAGAACCGCGCAATTGGTCGTGATAAGTGGGAGGAAGATACCGAGCGATTTGTACAGGGGAGGGATGGCCTTTTTCAGGAACATTTCCACAAATTGGACCAATGCTGCAATAACGAGGATGAAGGTGATGGTCTGGAGGTAGCCCAAATCATTGGGTGTGAGCATGAATTTTTGAACACACCAGGTGATGCAGGCGGCCATGGCGGCCACGAAGACCACGGCCAACCCCATGCCCACGGCCACGCTGGTTTCCTTGGAGGTGCCGATAAACGGGCAGTTGCCGAGATATTGCGCCAGCACGATGTTGTTGACGAAAATGGCGGCGATGACGAGAACGAAATAATCCATGATGAATTCCTAGGCTCCGGGTTTGGTGGCGCACATGCCGCAGGTCTTGCAATCGTGGATCGGGCCTTCAATGGCATCCAGCCCTCGGGTTTTTCGTTGCCAGTTGGTGAGTGCATTCATGCCAGCCAGCACCAGACCGAGACAGACGAATGCGCCGGGGGCTTCGACCATGAACGTAAAGGGTTCATACCATGCCCCCATGATGTCCATGCCGAACCATGAGCCATATCCGAAGAGTTCGCGGATGGAGCCGAGAAATGTCAGGGAAAGAGTGAAGCCGATACCCATGCCAAGGCCATCAGCCATGGACAGGAGCACGGTATTTTTGGATGCAAAGGCTTCGGCCCGCCCCAGAATGATGCAATTGACCACGATGAGCGGCACAAAGATGCCGAGCTGTTGATACAGGGGATAGGCATAGGCTTGCATGAGAAGTTCTACACAGACCACAAGGGATGCGGCGACCACGATGAAACAGGCGATGCGCACCTTGGCCGGAATCAGGGTGCGCAGCAGGGAAACCAGCATGTTGGACAGGGTCAGGACAAAGATGACCGCCAGTCCCATGCCCAGCCCGTTATACGCGGTTTTGGTGACAGCCAGAACCGGACAGAGTCCAAGGACCAGTTTGAAGGGCGGCAAGTCCTGCCATAATCCTTTGGAGAATTCTTTCCATAAGCTCATGATGTGGCTCCTATGAACCCCATGCCGAGGGGAGTTCGTCCTTGATCGTGTTGAATATTTGAATCGCGTCGTTGATAGCGGCAACAGTGCCGGTGGACGAGATGGTGGCTCCAGAAATGGCCGCTATATCTCCGCCGTCCTTTTTCAGGGCAATGGAGGCGGTGGAGTGTCCCTTGAATTGATCCCGATAGTCGGGTTCAACCACTCGTGCGCCGAGACCGGGCGTTTCCTTGAGGGTCGTGATGCCAATCCCCTTGAGTTGGGTGCCATCAAGATCGAATCCGACCATGACTCCGATGGCCCCGCCATAGCCTTTGCCGAATGATTCCAGAGCTACCCCGGTCAGGACGCCGTTGTGCATGGCCGGAAAGATGGTGATCGGACCGTCCGGCAGGTCGAAGACCTTGCGGTCCTTGACTGGATTGTTGTCATTGCCCGTGAATATTTGGTTTAGAGCCGGGCCTTGGACGTATGTCATGACCTGTTCCTCGATGCGTTGACGAGTCGCCTGTCGGACTGAGGCCAGCGTCAGCCCAGACAGACCGCAGATGAGTGACAGGACAAGGACCATCTTGAGCATTTCCTTCATGCCGAATCCTCCGTTGTTTCAAAGGAGTACGGTCCACCAAAAGGTTTGGGACGTATGCGGTCCAGCAGTGGGGTGAAGAGGTTGGCGAGCAAGATGGCAAAAGGCACGCCGTCCGGGTAGATGCCATAGACGCGGATAATGATGACCATGGCCCCGGCCATGAATCCGAAAAGCAGCGAGGGAATGGTCCCAATGGGTGAAGATGCCGGATCGGTTGCCAGAAAGAATGCGCCGAAGAGCGCGCCGCCTGCCATGAGATGGAAAAAGGGGGGCGCATAGGTCGTCGGATCAATGAGAAAGTATATCCATGCTGTCAGCAGTAGCCCGAGTATGAAGCCCGTCGGGATAGACCAGCGGATGTGACGACGAAAGAGCAGGAAAAGACCGCCGAGGACCATGACCAAGATATGAACCTCTCCGAGACCGCCCAGCTGTTTGCCCAGTGCCAACGAGCTGTATTCAATTGACCGGATGGATTCCAGGCCAAAGAATTTGAGCTGCTGGAGGGGGGCCGGAAGTTGCGAGTGGAGCATAGTTGCGTTGGTGTCCATGATGTCTCCCCACGAAATGCGGCAGAGTGTCCATCCGACAAGTGGTGCGCATAATGGGGTGCTGCCCAGCCCCCCAAAGATCATTTTCCCGAGAAAGATGCTGGCGGACGAACCGATCAGCACCAGCCACCATGGAGTGGATGCCGGGAGCAGGAATGCGAAAAGCAGGCCCGTAAGCAGACTGCTCCAATCATTGACGGCCTGTTCCCGTTTCATGAGATGGGAACAGAGGACATCGGTCACGACCGCCACGGCGCATGAGAGGGCCATGACCCTGAGGGCGTTCATGCCGAATATGACGACAGCCATAATGACCGCTGGACAGAGTGCCAGCAGGGTGTCCAGCATATATCGATGTATCGTTCGGCCACAGTGAATATGGGGCGGTGAAGCAACGGTCAGGATTGGTGCGAGGGGTTTCAACATGGCTGGTCTCCTGATTGGCTCTTGATGAGTGTCTCGGCGGCTGGACGGGGAGGAAGAGCCGCCCCGGCAAGGAGTGCGAGTTCATATTTGGCCAGTCGGATATATTGGAGCAGGGGGCGACCGGCAGTACACCAGTAGGCGCACAGTCCGCATTCCATACAGGAATGGATATGATAGGTCTCGGCCCGTTTGAACTGTTTGAATTCGGCACATCGGCTGATAAGTCCAGGCATGATTCTGGCCGGGCAATGGCGTTCGCATTCACCGCAGCCCAGACAGAATTTGTCCGTGGTTTTCATGGCCTCGTCCGGGTGAAGTATCTGGAGTCCCGAAGCTGTTTTGCCAACACCCTGCTCAAGGTTGACGGCTGTCAGCCCCCGGAGAGGGCCACCGATGACAACCCTGTCTCCCGGTTGAACGGTCACCGGGATTTGGGACGCCAGAAATCCCACGGGTGTCCCCACGGCGACACGGTGATTTTCTGTGTTGATCGTCATGACTGTTTCGGTGAGAGAGCGGCCTGTCTCCATGATTCGACCAATGAGATAGAGGTCCTTTATGGAAAGGATGGTGCCATTGTCCGGGAGCATCCCAGGAAGAACTTCTTGATGGGTAATGGCTCGGATGACCAGAGGGTCAAGGCCATTCGGGTAAACTGGCGGAATGTGGACGACCGTACAATTGGTGAAGGCGTTGGCTCTGTTGCCTTTGGCGATCGCGAGATACATGGCATTGGGTTCGACGATTCGCTGGACGATTTCAAGACCTCGTTCAACGGTCTTGCGGTGGTCCCGCAACAGGGTGTCGTAGATGGAAATGCCCGGCTCCGGCGGTACTGCATTGAGTATCAATGTCGCAGCCTTGACCAGGTGGCGAACACAGACCCCCTTGTCCTTGAGCCAGGACCGGAGTTGGTCCCCGGTGTCGGCACATGGTTCAAGGGGGGAAACCCGTTCTTTTCCCTGGACCTCAATAACCATGGCGTAGGAGTGAACGGCTCGTATTGTTCCTGCAAATGCGGCGTGCATGTCGCCTTCGTCATCGGCATTGGCCAGAGCGACCTTGGTTCCGCCGAGGACCTGATCTCCGACGCCGAGAATCGGTGTCATTCCATCGAGTGGGATGTGGAGAACGTCCGGTCTGGACGTTGTTGCCAGAGGACCCGTTTCGGTGGAGTGGAGGCTGAAACTGAATGTGGTCATAGTCCGTAATCCCTTAGTTCATGTGGCATTGGGAGCAGGTGTCATCGCCAAATGGCCCTTTTCCCTCATTTTCGTGACAGCGCATACATTGTTGGTGGTAGGCGTCCATGCTGGTCGGCGTGAGTTCGTTCAGGGGCGTGTCGTGGCAGCGAGAACACGGTTGGGGTGCGGTGGAACCTGCGTGCTGGGCACGACGGGTATGACAATTGGAACACCCCGTGATGCCGAGAGCGTACAGATCGTCATGGCAGTCCGCACATCGGGTGTGTGTAGCCGTTTGGAGGGAGGGAACGCTGTTGCTGCCGTCCATGTGGCAATTGCGACACGACTGGGGTGTCGGTTCGATGGATGCCTCGTGGTGACAGGACTGGCAGTCTCCATCCGTCACGGTCTCGGCGTGTTCGTCATGCGAAAAGAGTTCGATGGTTGCTGAAGGATGGTGACAGGTGACGCAGAGTTTTTTGTCGATGATTTTTTGATGGTTCGTCGCGAAATTGTCATCGAATTTTTGCGCATGGCAGGTATCACAGGGCGGCGGATTCTTTTCCATGTCGCTGGAGGTGTGATGGCAGGTCGAACATCCTTCTTGTAGAACAGCGGTATGTCCCGCGTGGTTGAGAATGACGGTGCCGCCTTTGTTCCGTAGCACCGTGCGAACTGGAGGGCCGTCTGAACTGGCTGGGACCAGATAGCCTCCCATGGCAATCAGGACAAGTATACCTGTAACCAGTGTGATGGGGAGATACCGTTTCTGCAATGGATAGACCTCTGGATTAGAGATTGAATACTTTCTCATAGCTGAAAACAGTCAAAAAAGTCCATGATGTTGTTCAACAGATGGACACAGAGCCTCTTTTTAAGGCGGGAAGGAGTCAGGAAGGGAGGATTATTTCCGACGCAGAAGATGCAAAAGGAAGTGCATGAGAAAGCAGAGGATGCCAAGCCACCAGAAAAAAAGCGACAGCTCGGTGGTGAAACAAAGATAGACGGCCTTGGCCATCATATCCATAGGGAGGCTGGCGATGAAACGGATAAGGTCGAAACCAAAAAAGGTGTGAAGAATGTCAAGGACGCTCACTGAGGGCCATACATTGGAGAAAAACCAGGAGATTCCCTGAAGACCAAGCGTGACCAGGCAGGCGAGCCATGCCAGGATTCCGACGTTTTTGAACATGGGCAGTGTATATATAATTGTCCATCGGATTTCCAACAGTTATTTTGCCAGAGTGAGAGGAGTGACTCGTATGGGATTTGTTTCCGGTGACAACGTGCTGGTGGAATTCTCCACTTTCGAAGATCGTTTTCTGGGCGAGGTGATTGCTGTGACCGACAGCGGGGATCTCGTTGTTTCCATCGCTGTGCCTGAAACCATCCTTCAACGAGTTGAAAGCCACTCTTTTGCCGTGGTTCGATACGTCGCACAGGGGCGATTATTGGATTTTGCATCCCGTGTTCTTGCCATGCACAGCGGGAGCGTCACCATGGTGACCTTGAAAGGCCCAAAATCGTTCTGTGACGCCGAGGTCCCGTGATGAAGGGTGTCGTTGAGGATGCATGAAAAAAGGGTGCAGACGCGCTGCACCCGGATGGTTAGTTCGTGTTCAGGTGTTTTTTGGCGTAATTGGCGGCTTCGATGCCGGCCACACACCCTTCGCCCACGGCCTTGGCCATTTGCAGCGGCGGGCCACAGATATCTCCCGCACCGTAGATGCCGGGGATGTTGGTCCGTTGTTTTTTGTCCGCCTTGATGTATTTCATGGTGTCGTCGAGCTGGACGCCCAGCATGGCGGTGAGTTCAAGAACGCCTTTTGCGCCCAATTCAATGAAGACGCCACTGACATTCTGCGTGGCGCCATCGTTCAACCTGATGGATTGCACGGCATTTTCGCCGTTGATGGCTTCGATCTGGACTCCCTCGTGGACAATGACGTCAGAGGTGTCGAGTTCCTGGCGGAGACCTTCGGCCACATCCAGTGCGTCGCAATATAGGTGAACTTCGCTGGCAAAGTTGGTCAGAGTCACGGCTCCGTGGACAGCCGCACTTCGGCCACCAGCCACTGCAACCACTTCATTTTTGAAAAATCCTGCATCGCAATCTACGCAATAACTGACACCCTTGCCGAGAAATTCCTTTTCACCCGGCACCTTGAGTTTTGTCCGGCTGGACCCGGTGGCAATGATGACTGTTTTAGACAGAATCGTGTCGCCCGATTCCAATTTGATGGAAAAAAGCGTGTCCTTGGCTTCGATGGACAGCACATCTTCATCACGGAACTGGGTGCCGAATTGCTGAGCCTGTTCCCGGCCCGTTTTCAGGATTTCTTCGCCGGATATCGTCAACTGGCAACAATAGTTTTCGACATGCGCCCAATATAGGCTGCTGTTGTCGATTCGTCCGAGCATCAGGACTGCGGCCTTTTTGCGGGATGCGTGGATGGCGGCTTGCAAACCGCCGGGACCGGAACCGAGAATGGTGACGTCGTAGACTGTATCCTTCATAATACCTCCATGGGGTATTTATCAATGTTCAGGATGAGTATAACCACCGTGGGCGGGATGTAAAGATAGCCCGTTGGTTTTTGCGTATTTCAAACAGTCGGTCGTGGGGTTGTGTTGTGCTTGCTTCAAGCTTTGGCCTGAGGGGAAAATATTACTCGGAAATGTGGTTCCCGTTGTGAACGAACGTGTCTGTTCTTTTTCGGAGAGCCACAATTTTCGCGTCGTCGGGAAGTAGGGAAAAAGCGCGTTCCACAAGCCCTCGTTGGGCAATGAGGCTGACAGATGTGGCGTAGTTGAGCGCGGCGAGCCAGCCGATCAAAAGCAGGATGAAGTCATTGCAATAGCGGAGTAGGGTAATGTCACCGATGGTCCCATTGAATGCGGCATCGTATAATGCGTCAGAATAGCGCAAGGGATCGTTGATGAGGTCGTGAATGACAACGGGTTTTGTTGCTGCCTGTGGGGAAAGGTGGTCAAGGACGATTTGAATGATGTCGATCTTGTCGGCGTCTCTGACTATTTTGGTCAGTGTCGCGACTGGTTCGGGGGTGGAAGGAGCGAGCTGTTTGACATTGTGCAGGCCGATGACGGCCTTGATTCGGCGGGCATCAGTGTCGGAGAGTGTGTCTAGAAACGGGTGGTCTCGCAGGGTTAGCACTCCCAGTCTGCCGTGATTGATGGAGTCGCTATCTTTGAATGTGCCATATTGGGCGTATTGCGGGAATCGGCCAATATCGTGAAACAGGGCAGCCAGTTGAGCCAGGTCGGCGGTGTGGCCCGATATGTTTTCCGCTTCAAGAATTATCTGGGCATTTTGAAGGACCCTGAGTGAGTGATCGAGTTTGAGGGTAATATGGTAGTCGTGGTCAGCTTCACCTTTGAGGTGGGTGTTGGCGAATTGGGTCAGTGAGACGATGTACGGGGAGAGGTCCATGGCTAATCTTTAAGCTTTTTCATGCGGATTTTGTAGTCCATTTCCGAAATCTCACCCTGAGCGAAAAGTGCTTCGACTTCCGCACGTTCTCTGGCTGTTTCTTCCTGTGCTTCCTGTTCAAGTTCCTTGTCTCTGAGCGGGCCTCCTGGACCAAAGAGGAGACGCAGGAAGAGCAGGATGCCTCCCATGATGACTGAAATGAATGCGAATCGTGCAATCGCAGGCCACAGATGTTCTCCATAGCCTGAATTGAATGGCCATGCTTTCCACTGTGGACTATTTAGAAAATCAAAAAAGCCGGCAAACAGGGACGGTATTTCATTGAAAAACATTTTTTCCTCCTGGCGGGTAAGACGAGCCAGGGGTTGTTTCTACGTGTCAAATGCGTGTGAGGCAAGTCTTTGCAAGAGGCTTTTGTCATGGAAGAATACGGGAAAATCCTCTTCTTGTGTTTGTTCACTGTAGAGACTATGGTCCTTGTGTTTCTTCCCCGGTGAGAATGCACTCATGCGGGACAAAGGAGATCGTATGCGTATTTTGATCGTTGAAGATGAGTTCACCAGCCGGAAACTTTTGACGGCGTTGCTTTCTGATTTTGGCCAATGCGATACCGCTTCAGATGGTGTCAAATGTGTCGAGTCATTCAGAAAGGCTCTTGGTGAAAACATGCCGTATGACCTCATTTGTATGGATATTATGATGCCCAATAAAGATGGACATCAGGCCTTGAAAGATATTCGTGTTATTGAGCAGGAAGCAGGTGTCCGTTCCTCGGACGAGGCGAAAGTCATCATGATTACGGCTCTGAATGATCCGAAAACCGTGGTCAAGGCGTATTACAAGGGTGGGGCGGCAGCCTATCTCCCTAAACCTATTGAGGTTGAAAGCCTGTATGCCATCCTGCGGGATTTGGCACTGATAGAATGATTGCTTCGAGTGAAATTCTCGATTACATACAGACTATGCACACACATATTTTTTCTTTCCTTCCGAAATGGGTGGAACGGCTCAGTGTCCGTCTCTTTGGGGCTCTTTTTGTCGTACTGGTTTTGGCTCCGTCCGCATTTGCGCAGGAGTCCCCGGCCAGTCGAGGCGGTGGCATCCTGAACATCCTTTTCCTTGGTGTTATTGCCTATTTCCTGGTGCGGGCGTTCCGTCGTCGGTCCGGCAACGATCAGTCTCGTCCCGGACAATGGGGACGACAGGATCAGGATGAAGAGCAGTCCGGCGATGCACGAAAACCTTCAGTTCGTCCCGTAGATAGGCATGAAGCGGCTCGGCAGACCTGGGACATGCTCCGTTCTGACGATGCTGAACAGTCTCCTTCCTCTGCCCAATCAATTCCTCATGCAGTTCGGGAAGACGGGTTTGATGAAGCCGAATTTCTGGAAGGTGCCAAAGTCTTTTTTTCCCGATTCCAACAGGCGAACGATGCGCAGGATTTTGAGACTCTTCGGAGTTTCATTTCTGATGAAGTGTATCAGGACGCTCTGAAAACAGTGGGGCAGGGCCGGACAGAGGTCATGCTGCTCACTGCGAAAATGATGGACATGAAATCGGAAAATGGTCGAACCATGGCCACCGTTTTTTATGATGCGCAGCTTCGTGTTGGCGAAGATGGACACCCGGTTCTTCAACGGGTTGTTTGGGAATTCTCGCGAGATGATTCCGTCTCTGGCGCATTGTGGGTTTTGGAAAAAATCAACAAAGTAGATCAGTAACTCTTATTTTTCAAGATATTGCATATTCGGAGGGAATGTGGCGGATTTAGTTCATAATTTGGACAGGCCTATCGGTGCGCTTATTGACATGGCCGTGCGTGAGTTCGGACCTGTTGAGTTCAAGACGATCAATGCGGGCGGTTTGTCCCTGGAAGTGCTGCAAATCAAGAACATGCAGCAGTATCTGGATAAATTGATCGACCAGACCCGGGGCGGCAAGAAGATTACGCTTCCTTTGTGGGCAAAGATTTGGCCGTCTTGTTTGATTCTCGGCTATACTTTGACCAAGTTCCCCTTTCACGAAGGGGCTTCTTTTTTGGAGGTCGGGGCTGGTGGTGCAGTCAACAGTCTCGTCTTGGCCAAGCTCGGTCATCAAGTCACGGTATCCGATGTCGAACCGTTTGCCTTGTTATTCAGCAAAATCAACGCATTGAAAAATGGTGTGTCTGAAAAAATGACATTTCATCGTGCAGATTTTACCGTTGATACATTGGATGCGCGGTATGAATATATCCTTGGATGCGAAGTGCTCTACGAAGAGGCCTCGTTTGAGCCGCTTCTTGACTTCATGGGCAACCATCTGGCTGAAACTCCGACTGCGGAGATCCTTTTGGCCATGGATGAAAAGCGTCAGGGGCGAAAGTTCTTTGATCGTGCCAATGAGACGTATGCCATGATGAAGTCCGCAGCGACGTATCAGGACAAGGAAACCGGCGACAAGAACGTCGTGAACTTATTCCGTATGAAGAGGAAGCAGGCGTGATTGAACTGAAACAGTGTCCCAAGGAATTTACGATCGATCAGGACAAGGCATGTCGTCCGCAGGAGACGGTTGCCCGCGTGAAGAAGGCCTTGGCTGATACCTGTCAAGGAGTGCTTGGCACCACGGACCGGGTTGATACTGGCAGATTGGGTATCCCGGTTTTTGTCAGTGTGTGTGGTCCCGAAGCCCGGGAAATCATGCCCACGCGCAAACAGATGGGCAAGGGAGCGTCTCCCGAGCAGGCCGAGGCGTCCGCGTTGATGGAGCTGGTTGAACGATTTTCCTATTTTAGCTTTTGGGCGGATGTATCGAATTTTACCGAATTGACATGGTCGGAAGCCGCAACCCGGTGGCCCGAATCCATGATGGATATTCAAAAAATCATTCAATCCGTTGAAGAGGATATTTCCGAGGCCGAGGCCGTTCGTCTCATGGATCTCGTTCAGTGGCGTTTTCATCCTGCATTGGATGTTTTTGCCGGGCGCGAAGAATATGTGCCACTTGATTGGTTCAAGAAACTCAATGAGTTTAATGGATCATCCGCTGGTAACACGTTTGAGGAATCCATTTGCCAGGGGACGTGTGAACTGGTCGAACGCCATGTCTGTGCCGTGATTGATCGATCTCGCCAGACCACGTCGACCATTGATCCCGAGTCCTTGGATGATCCCGTTTTGTCGCGGCTTGTGGATTGCTTCAAAGCGCAGGGGATCACGCTTATCCTTAAGGATTTTTCGTTGGGCTATCCTGTCCCGACAGTCGCGGCTGTTGCGTGGGATCCAAAGACCTTTCCGGCGTTGAGCGAGATTGTGTTTACTGCTGGAACCGCCGCTTCGCCGGCCAAAGCGGCTATTCGGGCTGTGACTGAAGTCGCGCAGTTGGCGGGTGATTTCGAGACAAGTCGTGTGTATGAGGCATCTGGTTTGTCCAAGTTTACCGAACTCGATCAGGTCCGTTGGCTTGAAGAGGGACCAGTTGTGCCGTTGCAGTCGCTTCCGACCGTTGAGGGAGCAGATATATATAATGAATTGATGGCCCTTGCCGAAGGGTTGCATGAGAAAGGGAACACGGTGTATGCAGTGGACACCCGACATCCTGATTTGCAAGTCACCACCAATTACAATTTCGTGCCTGGTTTTGACTTCCGCGAAAGAACACCCAATCGATCGATCGGACTGTTTGTCGGGCGCATCTTGGCTGAAGATGCAGAATTTGATGCTGCCTTGGAAGGACTCGACGTGCTCGAAGAGGTGTATCCAAATGCTTATTTCCTGCCTTTCTTCAGAGGACTGTTGGCCTTGCGGATGGGGGACCCTCTGTATGCCGCTGCGCAGTTTGAAGAAGCCGAACCACTGCAACCGGCAAATGAAGAAAAGGCCTTGGCTTCGTTTTATCAAGCCTATGCATTGTCTCAGATGGAAGCGTGGGAAGAGACTCTTGCGCCCCTTGATCGGGCTATTGCGTTGGACAAGGAGTGCAAGGAGTTTTTCAATTTGCGTGGCGTGGCTCATTTCAAGGCTGAACGGTATGCCGAAGCGGCCGAGAATTTTCAGGCGTCTCTCGATATTGACAGTGGATCACCGCATGATCTTGCCAATCTGGGATTGTGTCACAAGTTTATGGGGAATGGTTCAGAGGCCCTTGATTATCTGAATGCCGCTCTCGACATGGACCCGAGCTTGGACTTCGCTCGGAAGCATAGGGACGAATTACTGGAATCTTAAAGGGTTATTCGTGTCATTTTGTCATGCATTTTCTTGCGCAGAAATGCGCCTTATGCTTGACAAAGAGTATACGGGGTCGTACTGTCCCTGCACGGTTTCAAGCCGTGAATTTATATGCATCTAAGCAGCGGATCGCTGTTTAAACGGATATGGTTGCCCCAAAGTGTTTTGGGGTCACAGCATGAAAAACATCCACTAGGAGGATACAATGGCTGTTGTTGAATTTGAAGGTGCTTCTTTTGAGGTAGATGAAGACGGTTTCCTGCAGAAGTTCGAAGACTGGACACCGCAGTGGGTTGACTACGTGAAAGAGTCCGAAGGCATCAAAGAAATCACCGACGATCATCAGAAAGTCATCGATTTCTTGCAGGACTACTACAAGAAGAACGGCATCGCTCCGATGGTCCGTATCCTTTCCAAGGTCACCGGTTTCAAACTGAAACAGATCTACGAACTGTTCCCGTCCGGACCTGGTAAGGGAGCCTGTAAAATGGCTGGCCTGCCCAAGCCTACTGGCTGCGTCTAGTCCGCAACAGAGCTTGATAATCAAGGCGGACGCTTCGGTGTCCGCCTTTCAGTTTTTTCGAGGCTGTATGGATAAAACTCATGAAGCGATTCGCACATGAGTCATCCTCGAAAGAGTTGAATGCTGTTATTGTTTGAGAAAATGCGTGCATTTTTACTTGCCAACGGGTGGGCCAGTGCGTATAAGACCGAGTTCCACGCAAAAAATGATTGACAGGAGATAGTCATGAAGAACGATATTCATCCCAAGACGTACAAGGCAAAAGTTCGTTGCCATTGCGGATACGAGTCTGAACTGTTGACCACGAAAGGTGAAGAGCTGGAAGTGGAAATCTGTTCCAATTGCCATCCTTTTTACACCGGCAAGCAGCGTTTCGTTGATACCGCCGGTCGTATTGATCGTTTCCGTAAGAAATACGGCGATCTGAACTCTCTCGCTCAGAAAAAGTAGCTTTTCTCGGCCGAGTGTCGAGAGTATATGCCTTCGTCAGGGTGGTATACCCTGCGAAGGCATATTCCGTTGTATGACGGGCTTTACAATCCCCGGGGAATACATAACTGTATTTTCAACGGGTGCACTTTTGTGTGAGCATTCCGTCATCTTTTTATCCATTACCGGAGGATAACTACTTGAATCTGCGAGCACTTTTGACGATGGCCGCTCCTCAGGCCGTTGGTGGCCAGGCAGTCATTGAAGGCGTAATGATGCGCGCTCAGGACACGCTTGGCATCGCCATTCGAAAATCTGATGGAAAAATCGTCACTGATGTTCGGCCATGGTTTACTTTGGTCAGGCATCCTTTGCTCAAAAAGCCGTTTCTTCGTGGATTTCCCATCCTTATGGAAACCATGGTCAATGGTGTCAAAGCGTTGAATTTCTCTGCCATGCAGGCCGCAGACGAGGAAGATGGCGGTGAACTCTCGTCGTGGCATCTTGTCATGACCATGGTGATCGCCTTTGGAGCCGCTCTTGGCCTTTTTGTTGTTTTGCCTCACTTTTTGTCTGTGGGAATGGAGCAACTCGGCTGGGCCGGCGATGTGGATTCTCTGAGTTTCCACGCATGGGACGGCAGCATCAAGATGCTTGTTTTTGTCGGATACATTTTTTCCATCTCGTTAATTCCCGATATTCGTCGAGTCTTTGAATATCATGGAGCCGAACACAAGGTGATCTGGACCTGGGAAGATGGAAAGACTTTGAATCCGGATTCAACGCGTTTTTATAGTCGTTTGCACCCTCGGTGCGGAACGGCTTTTTTACTTTTTGTCTTGGTTATTTCCATTCTGTTGTATGCCGTTTTGGTTCCAGCTTTGTTGATGGTGTATTCCCCGGACATTTTTATCGTCAAACATCTCTACATTGTGGGCATGAAACTTTTTCTCATGATTCCAGTCAGTTGTGTGGCGTATGAAATGATTAAATTTGCGGGTAAATATAATAAGAACATCTTCTGCAAACTGTTGTGCTGGCCCGGGCTTATGATGCAGTTGTTGACGACCAAGGAACCCGACGACAGCCAGATTGAAGTGGCCATTGCCGCTTTGAAATGCGCTGTGAATCCCCAGGAGTGCTAATATGTTTGGCAAGCTTGAAGAAATTGAAGTGAAGTACGAGGAATTGGAGCAGGAGCTTGCCCAACCGGAGATCTTCAATGACCAGGAACGGTACAAGAAGGTCTCAAAGGCCCATGCCGATCTCAGTGATGTGGTCGTTGTCTTTCGGACGCACAAACAACTTTCTCACGACCTTGAAGACAACCACGAAATGCTCGCTGATTCCGATCCTGAGATTCAGGAAATGGCCAAAGCTGAGATTTCCGACATTGAAAGTCAGTTGTTGAAACTTGAGGAACAGCTCAAGGTGCTGCTGCTTCCCAAGGATCCCATGGATGAAAAGAATATTATTCTTGAAATTCGTGCGGGTACGGGTGGCGATGAAGCCGCACTTTTTGCCGCAGACCTCTATAGAATGTATTCTCGATATGCCGAGAACAACAAGTGGAAAGTCGAAGAAATGAGTTCGAACTCCACAGGCTCTGGCGGGTTGAAGGAAGTCATTGCATCCATCGCCGGAGAGAAGGTCTACAGTAAACTCAAATATGAATCCGGGACACACCGGGTGCAGCGCGTACCCGCGACCGAATCTCAGGGACGAATTCATACTTCCGCAGTGACTGTGGCCATTATGGCCGAAGCTGAAGAAGTCGATGTCAATATTCGGAATGAAGATTTGCGGGTCGATGTTTTTCGTGCCTCCGGTCCTGGAGGGCAGTCGGTTAACACGACAGACTCCGCGATTCGCATCACGCACGTTCCCACTGGATTGGTGGTTATTTGTCAGGATGAAAAATCCCAGCACAAGAACAAGGCCAAGGCCATGAAAGTTTTGCGCTCACGATTGTTGCAATTGGAGCAGGAAAAAGCCAAGGCCGAGGAAGATGCCACCCGTCGGAGTCAGGTCGGAACTGGAGACAGATCCGAGCGGATTCGGACATACAACTATCCTCAGGGACGAGTTTCGGATCATCGTATCAATTTGACATTGCACAAGTTGCCGCAAATTCTGGAAGGCGAGCTTCAGGAGTTGACTGAAGCGCTTATCAGCCATTTTCAGGCTGAAGCAATGAAACGGCAGGGCGATTAATCGCCCTGATAGGGAACCCGTTTGTCCCCCGTTATTCAAAAAATTCTTGCAGATTGCGAAACCCGGTTGCGTGGGGTTGATTCCCCACGCTTGAGTGCTGAAATTCTTGTCGCGCACGTCCTTGGATGTACGCGACTTTCTCTTGTTATCGATCGAGACCGTTGTGTTTCTACGGCGGAATTGCAGCAGATTCAGTCCCTGGTTGAGCGGAGAGCACTCGGCGAACCTATCGCCTATATCCTTGGAAAAAAAGAATTTTATGGTCTGGATTTTGCTGTGACTCCGGATGTCTTGATACCGCGGCCCGAGACCGAGCATATCGTGGAAACAATTGAAGCAATGTATGCCTTGGATGCTTCGTTTCGCTTTGCGGATTTAGGCACAGGGTCTGGAATTCTTGCCGTGACCATTGCCTCTTTATATCCCAAATCCAAATGTGTGGCGGTGGACCTCAGTCCAGCAGCGCTGGTCGTGGCACAGAAAAATGCTCGCGCACATGGCGTTGCTTCGCAGCTTGATTTCCGTCAGGCAGATTTCACCTCAGAGTCAATCGGTGCGAATGAATTCGAGTGCATTGTGTCGAACCCACCCTATGTCACTGAAGCAGAGTTCGAGGCTGCAAGCCATGAAGTGACCCGTTTTGAACCCACCATGGCCCTGGTTAGTGGAGTTGATGGACTCGATCATGTGCGAGCAATGCTCGCTGGCGTCTGTGATGCCTTGGTTCACGGCGGGCGTTTTTTAATGGAAATCGGATGTGGACAGGGAGCAAGCGTGCAAAAAATAATGCACGATGATTTTCCACAATTCGGACAGGTTGGCATCATTAAAGACCTGGCTGGCCTTGACCGCATCGTCAGTGCGTACAAATTATAATCGTATAAATGCAACACACGATAAAAAACGTTGTTGTAAAAATACAAATAGTTGCGTGAAAACAACACTCGTTCTACGTGAGTGCAGTTGTAAAAAACTATTAAATTCAAATAGTTAAAGCTTTTATTCTAAGTGGCATCATTATTGCTTATGGTTGTTTAGGTTAACTACCGGAGGAATTATGTCACAGACTACTATACATAAATCGGTTCGTTGTACTGGCATCGGACTCCACAGCGGAAAGCAAGTGGAGTTGGTGTTGCGTCCTGCTGCCGAGGATACTGGAATCCTTTTTGCGCTTCGCAATGGTTCCGGGTCCACTTTCTTGACCCCTGCGCCGTCATTGGTTGTTGAAACCAGTCTGGCGACAGTTTTGGGGAATGGTCGCGAGACCGTGGCCACCGTCGAGCATCTCATGGCCGCAATTAACGGTATGGGCATCGATAATATCCAGATTGAAGTATCCGGTCGCGAATTGCCGATCATGGATGGCAGTGCCGCATCGTTTGTCTATTTGCTCAAACAGGCTGGTGTCCGTACCTTGAACAAGGCTCGGAAGGTGATGGCCATCAAGAAACAGGTCGATTTCGAACAGGATGGAAAATATATCAAGGCGCGTCCGTATGATGGATTTGCCATTGATTACATTATCGACTTTGCTCACCCGCTGATTGGTCGTCAGCAGATGAAGTTGGAAGTTACCCCTGAAACCTTTTCCAAGGAAGTTGCCAAAGCTCGGACCTTTGGATTCTTGAAAGAGGTTGATTATCTTCACGCAAATGGTCTGGCTCTCGGCGGATCGCTTGATAATGCCGTTGTGCTTGATGAGTACGGTATTCTGAATGCCGAGGGATTGCGTTTCAAAGATGAATTCGTTCGTCACAAGGTCTTGGACTTTGTGGGCGATATGGCTATTTTTGGCGCACCGATACGCGGATATTTTGAAGTGTTCGCTTCAGGACACGCCCTCAACAATTCATTTCTTCGGTACCTGGATGAGAACAGGGCCTTGTATCTTGAAGAAAAGGTCTTGGCGCAACCTCGTGTGGCCGAAGAAGTCTTTGGTCAGGAATCTTTGCAGCCCGTACCTGCCCTCGCGTAACGCGATTTTCAACGAGAATCAAAAAGCCTCGGAGCGAATGCTCCGGGGCTTTTTGGTGTTCTGTGTCCCGAGCAAAATATGTCGAAGTGAAAGGGGGTCAGGAGTGAAAGAGTAATGCTGTAATTATGCCACCATGTGCATTCTGCGGGAGCTTGGCAACGGAAATATTGTGCAGTTTTAGGGTACTGCCACCATATGTTTTGCTGGACAGATACCGTTTGAGTGCTGCGCCATGCTGTGGTCGTTGCATTTTGAGAGTACAGGCCAGTGTGGGAGTTTTGAGCAGAAATTCAATGCAGACCATGCCCATTTTGGCATGATCGAATTCTACTAGGATTTTTCGTAATGAGGTCGATTGCTTTGGTTGGGTGATGACCGTGACCTGTCGATGGCACAATGGGGCCAGCCACGGTTGATAAAAAACCTGTCCTCGGCCTGTAGGCTCCAAAGTTGTCGATATGGTTGAGGCGCAGCGTACCGCATCCATGTAGCGGGTGTACAATTCTTTGTTTCCCGTCAGAATATGAAGGAATTCATTCCGCTGTAAAAAAAAATTCTTTTGGGATAGTGAACGTTGTTCTGGTTTGAATTGTTTTTCGAACAGGATTCGTGCTGTGTCGAACGTTGTAGCCAAGCCAAGGGGGGCCGAAGAACCGGAGTGTCCGTCTGTCAGTTCCTTGAGCATTATTTTGGGATGCAGAGCAGTGATTTGAAAAAAAAGTGTACTGCCTTCTCGGTGCGAGGTCGCCACTTGGGCCAGAAGTCGGTCGCCGTTCAAATCGACCCATGCCATTCCATTGGCAATGTTTTTGATGACCGTGCCACGGATTTTTTGTCCGATTCGATGTCTTTTTTTGAATGATTCAGACCGGTTGCCGTCTCCAAATCCTCCGGAGGACATGCCATATCCTTTGATGCGCATTGTGTGCCCTGTGCTGTTACGATTGATCGAGTATCAACTCGATTTCTTCCAGACTTAACCCGGTTTTTTTGGCAAGTTGTCCATTCGATTTGCCGGTGCGGTGGCCTTGAATGATGATTTCACGCATGAAATGTGGTGACTTGCAATATTCATTGGCAAGATCGACCAGTTTTTGCAAAGAGGCAGCCTTTTTTTCGAGTTCTGAATTCAGAGCGACCAACTCTTGCTGGCGTTGTTCGAATGTTGAGACAAGCTCATTTTCCAATTGCGTGTTGAATTGCAGGCGTTTGATGAATTCCTGTTGGTTGGCTTGGAGGCCGGAAAGCAGGGTTTCCGATTTTTTCAGCCGTAAGAAAAAAAGGATGACAATGATAAGTAGAACGATTTCGCTGAAAGAAAATAGGAGTATGAGCAGATCAGACATGCAGGGTTTCCTCGATGAGAAAATATGTGACTATGAAATGTGAATTGTTAAATTTTGACGTTGACGATATTCCCAGCCCACGGTGAAGCACTGGAGGCTCCGCCTTCTGATGGCTCTGCGTCCTGTTCCTTTTCTTTGTGCTCAAAGGGTGGGGGCTGATGTTCGTTATTGTGCCCATCCCTGTCAACCTGGGCTGTGTTGGCATTTTTTTCGACCTGCTGAACGAGGCCTTCCTGTTTTTGGATTTGTTCACGGATAAGTGGTCCGAATAATTGCCTTTGAATTTCCGGTTTGGCATTTTCCGCATGGGCTATCTTTTGGACATACGGCAACTGCGATATCAAAATCGGCAGATCCAGCGGAGTCGGGCTCATGGGTTACCTCACTAGATATTGTTCGAACATCAATGTTTCGAACTGACCAAATCCCATATATTGGTTGATGATTGCCAACAATTCCTTTTTGAGTTTATCACTATTTTCTGTATCGGACAAAAATTCTAAATCTTTATTTTTCAGATAATAAAACAAGGCGTTTCTGACCGCATAGGTTTCCTGCTTGAACTGCATGGACAGGCCTTCATCGTCTGTCGAAACCAAAACACGTATTTCAAGAAATCTGGTTGTCCCTTCCGCGTCTTTTTGTTCAATCAAAAAGGGGTCAAGTCGAATCAGTATTTGCGGTGTGACCGTCGTAACTGGTGTGGTTTCGGGTGCGCGAAGGTTTTCTGTCTGCGTTGGAAGAGGAGGCGGTGGGGGCGGAGGGGCTTCCGGTTTGCGGAGGAGCAGGAGAATGATAACCGCAACAAGCAAAAGAATAATACCGGCACTGACGAGAACAATTTTGTTCTTGAAAAGACCAGCAAATTTATTCGGCGATTTTTCTTCACTTTCAGGGAGAAGAGGTGTTTCCTCTTCTCCATCCAAAATTTCCTCGTCGTCTTCGTCTTCGAGAAAAGGGGCGTCATCCAGGTCCAGATCAACCTTTTGTGTGGCTCTGCTTACTTCAGTGTCGTCAAGCTGCGCCTTGGGTTGTTCGACATTTTCTTCCGGTGATGCCATGTCAGTGACCTCCTCGGTGTCGTTTGGGAAAAGCAGGACCATTCATTTTTGACGCCGAACACGTTGAGAGAGACTTAGGCGAAGATTTTTTCGATCTTCTGGCCCAACGTTTCCGGGGTGAAAGGTTTGACGATATAATTGGAGACCTTGGCCTGAACAGCCTCAATGATGTTTTCTTGCTGTGCTTCAGCGGTGACCATCAAGAAGGGAATGTCAGCATATTCTTCGCTGGCACGGACTTTACGCAACAGTTCAATACCTGACATGGTCGGCATGTTCCAATCAGAGACGATGAAATCGATATTGTCTTTGTTGAGGACTTCCCATGCCGTTGATCCGTCATCCGCTTCGACAATATTGGTGAATCCGAGTTGGCGCAGGATATTCTTGATGATTTTTCGCATGGTGGAGAAGTCATCGACGACAAGAACGCGCATGTTGGTATCGTAACTCATTCAATATCTCCTTTCGTGAGTTCTACTCGTCTTCATAACGAGCTCGGAACGTTTTTCGTAATTTTTTGAGTGCCTGTGAGTGAAGTTGAGAAACCCGACCTTCAGTTATATCCATAACTTCAGCTGTTTCTTTCATGTTCAATTCCTCACCATAATATAAAGATATGACCAATTTTTCTCGTGGCGTCAATTCTTCAATGAGATTGGCTACTTTGTCAACAATCTCCTGAAATGCGGCAGACTGAAACGGTTCGTCATCAGTCATGCTTTTTTGACCTAACATGTTTTCCTGAAAGGAATCCAGACTCAGACAAACTTGATTATGGAGCGCTTCGAGTCCTTGCCGAACCTCTTTTTCAGATAAACCGGTATGATCCTGGATCTGTTCGGCGGTGGCTGGTGCACCTGTTTGGTGCTCTATCTGTCGAGTCGCGTCTTCAAGAACTTTGACTTTTTGACGAAGTCCTCTGGAAAACCAGTCCATTCTTCTGAGTTCATCAAGCATGGCCCCCTTGATTCGATTTTCTGAATACGTATCGAATTTGATACCAAGCGTGGGATTGAATTTTCCCAGGGCATCGAGGAGGCCGAGGCTCCCCGCGCTGATAAGCTCGTTGAGCTCAACGCTTTGTGGGAGTTTGACTTTGAGCCGCAGAGCAAGAATCCGGATTTTGGGCGCATAAAAGCGAACGATGTTTTCCCTGTCTCGCGGGGAAAAATCGTCCCAGGCTTTGACGCCCTTTTCCAGGTCAAGCCACGGACCGTTCCTGGAAGAGGAGTTTTTTCCAGAAGAATTTAATATTGCCATCTGAATTTGGTGTAACTTCCCAATCGGTTATAATTTGTGCCGTTTGTTTGACGGCGACACTTGCCGGGGTTTTTGGAAATTTGTGACAAAACGGTGTTTGCGCAATGACCGAATTGCGGACATTGAGGTCATAGGGAATGAATCCGACCAAGTCCAATGAGATACCGTCGAGAAAATGGTCGCAGGCTCCAAGCAGTTTCAAATACACATCTCGTGCGGCCTTTTTATTTTTGACCATATTGACCACAACACGGAATCGTTCCACACCGTGATGCAGTTTGAGAACTTTGATAAGCGCATATGCGTCGGTCAGGGACGTGGGTTCCGGGGTGATGACCAGCAGTCTTTCCTGAACCGCGAGATTGAAATACAACACATTTTCATTGATACCGGCTCCGGTATCGACGATGAGATAGTCGATGTTGTCTTCAAGCGTGTCCATGGCGTCGAGCAGATCGAGCTTTTGGCCCATGTCGAGACTGACCATGTCACTGATGCCCGAAGAGGCTGGCAGGATGCGGAAGCCATAGGGCGTATCAAACAGAATCATGTCAAGATTCATGTCTTCATGGAAAAGATGAAACAGATTGTATTCCGGTGCGAGGCCGAGGATGACGTCAACGTTGGCGAGGCCGAGATCCGCATCAAGGAGGACAACCTTTTTACCGGCAGCACTCAGTGAATGGGCAAGATTGACGGATATGTTGGTTTTTCCGACTCCGCCTTTACCGGAGGTGACCGAAAAAACAAGGGGTAAATTCGAACTCATGGCGTCTATGTATCTCCTTTATGGTTGGATGTCGCCATTGGGCAGGGTGCGCATGAATAAAAGTCGCCATACCATTTCTTCCGAGGCTGCTTTAATGCTGTTTTTCAGACTGGCTCCGTAAGAAAGTGCCGAGACCGGCAGTCCGCTGGCGCACGCCATGTTCAATACTGCGCCAAATGTACAGGCTTCATCGAGTTTCGTCCAGATAACACTCGCAAGTTGTTCACTTTTATATTTTTCAAAAAAGCGTTCGAACTGGGCTTCACTATAATAGGGGTTCAAGACCAGGTGCATGGACATATCTCGACACCCATGCATCCCGTAAAGTTGCAGCCATTCTTCAAGTGTTGTGTTTCCCGGCAGACCGGGAAGATCTACGAAAATTACATCAAATTGATCCGATTCCTTGTGCAGGAGAGCGAAGTCCTCCCGGGTGATTATTTCTCGAAAAGCGAGGCCGCTCAATTCAGCATAATGTTTAAGCACCAAACGACCTTTGCCTCGTCCTCCGTCCGCTGTCGCCAGACAGATGCGGGTCCGTGGATGATTTTTTTTGAATTGGAGGGCAAGGCGAACAAGACTGGTTGTTTTTCCTGCGCCGCCGGGACCGGTGAATGCCTGAAATTTGGCGGTCCAGTGTTTTTGCTCGAAAGGAGTCGCTTTGAGTAACGGGTCCAGTGCCGCCATGATCGACCGCTTTGGTTCGTCTCGAAGCGCACAGTAGAGGCGAGCCAAGACCTTTTCGTTGACGTCTTCGCGCTCCAGATACTCCAAGGCAATTTTTTGTTTTGGAGACAAACGGTTGAGTTCTATTTGCGGTTTCATCAAGGCCATGATCTGGCTTTTGATCTGGCTCCATTCCCTTTGCCAGCCTGCGGAATCCTGCAAGGCTTCGTCAACAACGTCGTCACGAGTCTGTTTTGATGAGGAGGACGAGGGCGTGTGGTCAATTGCCGCAACAACTTCACAACATTTGCATCCGTTGTCCGTGATTGTTTCGTTTGACAAGATTACTGCGTCTTCACCAAGGTCTGCCTTGACTTTGGCAAAAGCGGCGGTGGTTGTTGCGGCTCGGAATGTTTTCATTCTCATACGACGATCCTAGATTTCAACGGTTGCGGCTGACTGAATTTTGACATCTGCGGGGATTTCTGCCTGAGAAACGACAGGGAGTGTCGGAATGAATCTGGTGAGTAACTGGGCCAGTTGCGACCGAAGCTGTGGCGTGACCAATAGAATGGGTTGGCCATCTGCGACCATGGCGTCCTCTGTGGACTTGTTGATAGCCTGGATGAGCTGTTGTGCGACACCCGGTTCCAGCGCAAGGTATCCTCCTTGTTCGGCGGGGCGCATCGCATTATGCAGTATTTCGTCCACTTGCGGGCTCATGGTAATGATGGGCAGTGCTCCGTCTTCCCCCATGTAGGGCTTGACGATGGTTCGGCCCATCTTGGCCCGGACGTACTCCGTCAATTGAACTGGGTCCTGCGTGGCGGTGCCGTAATCGGCAAGGGTTTCAACTATCGTGAGCAGATCGCGAATGGAGACATTCTCCTGGACAAGGGCTTGAAGGACTTTTTGGACGCCACCAATGGTGAGGACCGCCGGGACGAGGCTTTCCACGGCCTTGGGTGCCCGTTTCGACAGGTTATCCAGCAGTTCCTGTGTCTCTTGACGTCCGAGGAATTCATGCAGATTGCGCCTGAAGACTTCGGTCAAATGCGTGGCGATGACGGTTGAAGGATCAACCACAGTATAGCCAGCCAGCATGGCCTCTTCTTTTTGGGCTTCTGGAATCCAGACTGCGGGAAGGTTGAAGGCCGGTTCAACGGTCTCGACACCTTCGATTCGTTGTTTGGCATCACCTGGGTCCATGGCCAGATAGTGGTCAATGAGCAGTTCGGCACTGGCAACGGGGTTGCCTTTGATGAGAACGCGGTATTCTCCGGGTTTGAGCTGGAGGTTATCTCTCAAATGCAATGAGGGAACGACCACGCCCATGTCCAGAGCGAATTGCCGGCGAATGGAGCGGATTCGTGAAAGCAGATTGCCGTTTTGCTCTTCATCGACCAGGGGAATAAGTCCGTATCCAACCTCAAGTTCCAATTGGTCGAGCGGAAGCAAGGCTTGGACTTCTTCGGGAGTATCGAGTGTCGGAGTGTTCTTGGGAGTGATTTCTTCAATACCACCGCCCATTTCTTGTTGTTGTTTCGAAGAGAGATGTCCGACGGTGTAGGTAATGACGGCCAGGGTCAGGAATGGCAGAGTGGGCATTCCCGGAACAATGCCAAATATGACCAGAATACATGAGACCAGTTTGAGCGCGCGGTGATGGAATGACAACTGGCCGATGAATTCTTCACCCATTTTGGCTTCGGCTGCCGCGCGGGAAACAATGATACCGGCCGAGGTGGAAATGATGAGGGATGGAATCGTGGATACGAGCCCATCACCGATGGTCAACAAGGTGTATGTCTGGGCTGCCTGCATCCATTGCATGTCTTTTTGAATGATGCCGATGAGGATGCCGCCGATAATGTTGATGCAGGTAATCATGAGACCGGCGGTAACGTCTCCTGAAACGAATTTCCCGGCACCGTCCATGGCTCCGTAGAAATCGGCTTCGCGGCGCATCTTGTCGCGACGTTGTGTGGCCTCTTCTTCATCGATCAGTCCGGCATTGAGATCCGCCTCAATCGCCATTTGTTTTCCTGGCATGGCGTCCAGGGTAAAACGGGCGGCGACTTCGGCAATACGAGTGGTACCAGTGACAATGACTGTTTTGTTGAGAATAAACAAAATCATGAAAATAACGATACCAACCAAATAGTTACCGCCAACGACAAATTCTCCGAAACTTTGAATGACCGACCCCGCTGCGGACGTTCCCTCGTCGCCGTGTAACAGGATGGCTCGGGTTGTGGCCACGTTTAGTGCCAGCCGAAGTAAGGTGGTCACCAAAAGGAGTGAAGGGAAAATGGAAAATTCAAGCGGGGAGGTCATGAACATGGAGGTCACCAAAATAACCAGCCCAAGAGAAATGGAAATGGAAAGCATGAAGTCAATGAACGGTGTCGGCAGGGGAATCAGCATCACAAAAAGGATGGTGACAACGCCGCCGGCCAGCAAGATATCTCCCTGTTTGGAGAATTTGGCGTAATTGATTTGTGGAATTACTGTTTTATCGGAAGGCTGAGCCATGTTTTTGACACCTTTTGTAGAATATTCGCAGAGGGGCCGAAGAAGGTGTTCACTGTCTGTAAGTGCCTACCGATTCTTGAATCTTTCCAGTTTTGCCAGAATCGCGGCCACAGCTTGAAACAGTTCCTCCGGGATTGTTTCCCCGATCTCTACCTGTTTATACAAAGCCTGTGCCAAGGGGACGTTTTGTTGGAGAGGAATGTTGTTTTCTCGAGCGACTTCCTTGATGCGTTCAGCGACCTTGTTCATGCCCTTGGCCAGAACCAACGGCGCGGGAGCGACCAATGGATCATATTGCAAGGCAACGGCATAATGTGTGGGGTTGGTAATGACCACGTCCGCCTTGGGGATATCCTGAAACATCCGCGACGTCATCATTTCCATCATTTTATTACGTTGTTGCATTTTGACTTTCGGGTCACCTTCCATTTGTTTCCGTTCGTCTTGCACTTCATCCTTCGACATCTTGATTTGTTCTTCGTAGTTCCACCGTTGGTAGACGAGGTCTGCTATTGCAATGATGAGCATGGGGATGAGCGCATAGCAGGTCATTTTGTATCCGGCGGACAGGATGAAGACAATAACCCCATAGGTGCTCGCATGGAATAGCGGAAGCAGGTTGGGCAATTCCTGTTTTATGACAATGTACGGGGCGATGCCGACAGCCACGGCCTGGAGAATGCTTTTCCCGAGATTGATGACTGTTTCCGGACTGAGAAACATTTTTTTGAGACCATTTACCAGGTTGAACATCTTGGCAAATTTGGGCGTCATTGGTTTCATTGTCCACAGAGAACCGACTTGCAGCCGTCCGGTGAGCCATGCCATGAAAGCCACAAACAGGAGAATGGGCATGGCCAGAATCGCCATTCGATGAATACCCCAGGTGAACAGGGTATATGCGGAGTTCTTGTCCACATCCCAATAAATGGCTTCAGTAAATGTCCATCTATAAATTTCAATAAATTCAGAATGATAAAAGTTTATCATGACCCGCATGGCAATAACGCCAGCGAGCAAAACCATGACTTTGCTGATTTCCTGCCCTTTGGCGACGTTGCCGTCTTCGCGTTGCTTTTCTCGCCGTTTTTCAGAGGCTTTTTCGGTTTTACTTGGATCGTCTTGGCCTATCATGAGTGCATTCCCTTAGTTCCCGACCAATCCATATTTCATGACGGTTTCATACATGGTGGTCAGTGTTTGCAGGAAATCGCCGACATAGGCGGACATGAGGGTGAAGATAAACCCGAGAAAGAAAAATCCCACAGTGATTTTAATGGGAAAACCGAGGATAAGTACATGCATTTGCGGGGCGACTCGTGAGATGAGTGCCAACGAAAGATCAACCAGAAAGAGCGAAGCCATGACCGGAGCAGCGATTTTGATCGCCAGGGTGAACATCAGGTTGGAAAATTCGAAAATGCTGTTGGCCAGATGTGCGTTGAGTAGGAGTCCGCCCGGGGGAATGTGTTCGAAACTCATGCCTACGGCTTGCAGCAGGTACAGGTGCCCATTGAGGACCAGAAATGTCAGCATGGTGCACATGTAGAGAAAATGGGCAGAAACGGCGTTACTTGTGCCAGTGATTGGGTCCACAACATTGACCATGGCAAATCCCATTTGGAAACCGATGATTTGTCCGCCGAGTTGGACGGCAGCGAACAAAAAATTGACGATCAAACCGAGGACCAGTCCCAGGATCAGTTCGCCGATGAACATGATAACGATATTCCACCCCGTCGGCATCAGCGATCCGGGAAAGGAAAGTTGCGGCCAGACTGCCAGTGTCAGGACAATAACCAGCGCAGCCTTGATTGTTTTCGGAATGGAATTCCCGCCAAAAAAAGGCAAAAGAAAAAGGACGACGCTCAGACGGAAAAACGTCAAAAGGAGACTGAGCATGTCGCTCGGGTTGAATCCGAAAATAGCCATATGTCACTCGATGCAAAACCTGAACCAGATGCCGATTGGCTCAGGAAAGCAGTTCAAAAAAACAAGCCCTTTTGGAAGATTGAATTCCAGAAGGGCTTGATGGATTCACGAAGTCGGGTCCGTTAGTTGAGAATATACCGTTTCGGATTGACCGGAACGCCGTTCAAACGGACCTCGTAATGGAGGTGGGGACCGGTGCTGCGTCCCGTTGATCCGACATAGCCGATTAATTCACCTCGGGTGACTTCCTGGCCTTTCTTGATGGCAATGCGGTACATATGTGCATACCGCGTCATCAGGCTGGAATTGTGTCGCAACTGGACACTCAGTCCGTAGGAACCGTCTCTTCCAGAGAAAATGATGGACCCGCGAGCCGGAGCATAAATCGGGGTACCACGAGGAGCCGAGATATCAATCCCTTTGTGAAACTCCCGTTTGCCCGTAAAGGGTGAAGTCCGCCACGCAAAGGGTGAAGTGACCCAACCAGAAGTTGGCCAAATGGACGGTGTCGCTTCCAGAATGTTTTTGTTGCTGCGCAAGGTGTGCATGATTTCTTGCTGGTGCACCTCTTCGAGCCGAGCTTCAACATTCAATTGACGAAGGAATTCGTGCATCTTGCGAGCGAGTAGCTCCTGACGATATAAGGGAAGATAGCCCTTGGAAAAATCTTCGTTGGTCGATCCTCCCTTAGGGGCGGCGGCTTGTCCTTCTCCCTGGTCCAAGTTGATCATGACCCGCAGCTTTGAATCAAAGTCGCGGATACGGCTCAGGTTTTTTTGAAGTGTTGCTATTTTCTGCGAAAGACTCAAGAGCTGTGTCTTTTGTTCCTGAACGGTTTTTTCCGCTATGTTCAGGCCTTTTTCAACTCGGGTGTGCTCGGCGTACTTATTCCATAAAATAACATTCCCGGTGGCCATTCCGACCATCAGGAAGAAGAGTGTAACGACAAGCCAGCCACGAAGCTGAAATTTTTTGCAGGAACCTTGTTTGTCTTTGAAGACAACTATATGGTATTTTCTGAAAAGCATCGCCTTTCCAGTGAGTTATAAATTGTGGAAAGATATAAAAATGTAGCTTGAAGTAGTTTTAGTCTAGACTTTTTTACTTGTCAAGTCAACCTGTTGGCGAGTTATGGCATTGAAGATATTGTTTTTTATTCTTTTATCATTGCGCCAGAGCGTGCGAAGCCAATCGTGTATTTCATCTCTTTGGGTCTCGCCATTTGATGGGCAGATATTTTCCCATATTGGAAGTTTCCATTGTTTTGCCGCCTTGATAACGGTTTTTTTGTCGAGCAGCATGGTCGGTCTGATGACTCTCAATGTCCCGTCAAAAAAAGGTTCGTTGGCCGAAAGTCCGGCAACGCGTCCATTTTGGGCGATATTCATGAAAAAGGTCACCACATTATCATCGGCGTTATGGCCAAAGGCGAGGTGCGACAGGTTGTAATCTCTGCACAGTTCGAAAAGCCGTTTTCTTCGATGCATACTACAATAGAAACATGGCGAGTTCTTTCTATTTTCATCGGAATGAGCGCGTGGGCCAAAGTCGGTCAGTTCGATATGGGCGGGAACGCCATTGGTGGCGCACCAGTCCACGAGCGGCGTATGCGAGGTCGGATCGAAGCCAGGGTTGATATGGAGAACCATCAATTCTACCGGAAAGGGCATGATCGCCTGCCGGATGAGCATGACCTTGAGCATGAGAAAACTGTCAACGCCGCCGGAAATGGCAAGACCGATTCGGGCGCCCGCTGTTGTCATTTCGGTTTTCTGCATGAGTTTGCCGGTGGCGGAAACACATTTTTTTTGCGCAAAGGTGAGTTTACCCCATGAAGCCATCTATTTTTCTCCTGCCGGTTTTGTTATGTAGAGCGAACCAGCTCTGCCAGATAGAGTATTCTCCCTTGACTTGCAAGGGCTCCTGGGGCAATTTAACGAGCTTTGCGATCGAACGTGGCGATGGAGCGGTCTTTTTTCATGGCTATAACGGGTTCCTTGCGGAGGGATGCCTGATTTGAAACGACGGGTGTTTTTCGCAGTCATAGTGCTTGTGATCGGCGTGGCGGGCGGCGCATACTGGTATACATCCATGAGAAGTACCACGGCGTCTGTTTCTCAATGGTTGTCCCGGTCCCTTGACCAGGTTGACTCGATTCATGTGCAGACACCAGGCGAAACGTATATTCTGAAAGCCGTTGATGACGGCTGGGAGATACATGTTCCTGGGGGGTCCTGGAATATCAAGGCTCGGGCGTTGACCGGGCGTGTGTTGGCATACGAATCCCTGCTTGTCGATCTGGATCCCCGTCGATCCATTGGTGATCTTGACTCGGTCGGAGACCAATACGGGCTTGATGCCCCTGATTTGAAGGTTCTTCTTTCGTTCGGGGAAAAGGGCGGAGAGCCGTTGACAATTCGATTGACGTCAGGCGCGTCCGGCGTGGTGTACGGATGGAATTCGGAAAATCCGGCGTTGGTCTACGAATTTGATACCCAATTTTTTCAGGAATTGTTGCAGCCGGCGGTCAATTTTTTCGATACCCGGGTTTTTGCCTTTGAAGAACAGGCTATTCATCGTATTCAGTTAGTGCAGCCTTTCGGGTCCAGTTGGTTGGTCGAACTGTCCAAGCAGGGGTATACGTTTTCGCTGCCCGGATACCTCAAGGGCAAGAGCGCGTCCGATTCAAAAATCAAATTGTATATACACGCCTTGGCCCTGCTTCGGGCCGGCACGTTGATTCTTGATCCTGTGGTGGCGGAAAAGCAGATGGCGGCATTGACCATTCGCTTGTGGAATTCTCAAAGTGAAACACCACATTCTGTGGAATTTTATACTATTAAGGACGATCCAAAACACTATTTGGGACGGTCGTCCTGGCTGACAGTGCCGTTTTTGCTCGACGTCAACAGTGTCAGCCAATTGGTTCGTAGTGCATTTGATGTTCAGGGCAGAAGCGTTTTTTCTTTGGAAATAGGTGATGTCGCCACGATGGTTATTGACCATGGGAAAAAACGGTATGTGGTTGAGCGTAATGACACCGGGTGGCATGTGCGAGGTCGGGAAAAAAACATCCCCGGCATTGACATGTCGCTCTGGCGATTTACTGAATTACAGTTCGAGGCATTGCCGTTGAACAACCTGTCGGCATCGGCTGTGAAGTTGATGCAGTGTCAGCTTTTTGATGAAGGCGGGCAGGTGCTGAACGCAATGACGTTTTATGCTGATCCGAAACTCCCGCAGGGACAGTGCTGGATACAGAATGGTGATGGGATGTATTATCCTGTTTCCGGGCGATTGCTCAAAGATCTGCAAGGCATGTTCCCGGCCGGTCATGTGAAATAATTTGGAAGTATCGCTTCACAACGAAGTAAGGAGAATAGAATGGCACGTATTACTGTTGAAGATTGTTTGGAAAAAGTGGGCAATCGTTTTCTCATTACCCAGATGGGGATCAAAAGAGTCAAGCAGTACCGCGAAGGGTACAAGCCTCTGGTGGAATCTCGTAATAAGGAAGTGGTCAGTTCTTTACGTGAAATCGCAGCGGGCAAGGTCGTTCCTGACGGATATATTCCCGAAGCGAATATTGATGATTCATCTGAGGATTTTTAAGTAAATTACCATGTCTAAACGTGATTATTATGACGTTCTGGGAGTGGAGAAGTCCGCTTCTCAGGATGAGATCAAATCGGCATATAGAAAACGGGCTTTCAAATATCATCCGGACAGGAATCAGGACGACCCTGAGGCCGAGTCCAAGTTCAAGGAAGCTGCCGAGGCCTATGAAGTCCTCGGAAATGACGAGAAGCGACAGACCTATGACCGTTTTGGTCATGAAGGTGTGAGCGGAAACGGTTTCTCCGGCTTCTCCAGCAATGAAGATATCTTTGGTGCGTTCAGTGACATTTTTGGTGAGGTCTTCGGATTTTCGTCCGCTGGTCGTGGTGGTGGCAATCGTCCCCGTGCCGGTTCAGACCTTCGGTACAATCTTGAGATTTCTTTTCGAGAGGCGGCCAAGGGTGCTGAAGTTGATATTCAGATTCCCATGGAAGTCACCTGTGAGGAGTGTCAAGGTTCAGGAGCCGCTCCGGGATCAACGCCTGAAACCTGTCCCCATTGTGGTGGGTCTGGTTCCATGCAACAATCCCAGGGTTTTTTCCGTATCTCTGTGACCTGTCCTCATTGTCAGGGCGCTGGCCAAATTATTTCTGATCCGTGTGATGAATGTCTTGGCCGTGGTTCAGTTATCAAGGACAAGGACCTCAAGGTCAGAATTCCGGCCGGTGTTGACAACAATTCCAGACTTCGTCTTCGTGGTGAAGGAGAAGCTGGTTCATTTGGTGGTCCTGCCGGAGACTTGTATGTCGTCATTCGGGTGACTCCGGATGAGATTTTCGAGCGTCAGGGACAGAATTTGATTATCAGTCGGGAAATTTCCATGGTCGAGGCCTCTCTTGGTCATCGAATGGAAGTTCCTACATTGGATGAGCCGGTCAATCTGGATATTCCAAGCGGGACGCAAAGCGGTGAAATTTTCCGTCTTCGCGGGCTTGGAATGCCGCATTTGGGCAGCACGCACAATGGGGACTTGCTGATTGAAATCAAGGTCAAGACACCGGTTCGTTTAAATGCCCGTCAGGAAGAGCTGCTTCAGGAGTTCGCGGAAATTGAAGCGAGCAAGTTGTCCACCAAGGCCAAGGGCTTTTTCAAAAAGGCCAAAGAAAAAGTAATGGGAGAGTAGTCTCATGGTTGACGGTTTTTCTCATATGGATGACGACGGCAATGCCCGTATGGTTGATGTGTCCGAAAAGCAGGTGACGGCTCGGACCGCCATTGTTCGCGGTATGGTTCGTCTGGCTCCGGAGACCTTGCGGTTGCTCAAGGAGAATGCCTTGCCCAAGGGAGACGTTTTGACCACGGCGAAGATCGCCGGCATCCAGGCTGCAAAGCGGACGTCTGACCTGATTCCCATGTGTCATCCTTTGCCCATCAGTTATGTGGATATCCGATTCACGGTTTTGGATGAGGAGTCTTCCATCGAGCTGGAATGCGAAGTGCGGACAGCCTACAAAACAGGAATCGAGATGGAAGCTCTGATTGGTGTTCAGGTTGCTGCTGCGACTATTTACGATATGTGTAAGGCCGTGCAAAAGGATGTGGTCATTGATGCCTGCCGACTGGTATTCAAGTCCGGTGGGAAAAGTGGCACTTTCCGAGCTGAATAAATTGTATCAAGCATAAATGAAAGGCCGCGTTCCAAATGGGACGCGGCCTTTTTTTGATTCGAGAACAGCCGGAAACTACCAGATTGAACGAGTCTGGACTCCAGCATCAGCCATGTATTTTTTCAGTTCCGCAATGGTATAGTCTCCATAGTGAACAATGGAGGCAATCAGAGCGGCAGTGGCTTTGCCTGTGGTCACCGCATCCACCATGTGTTGAGGATTGCCTGCACCACCCGAGGCAATGACGGGAATAGTCACTGATTCGGCCACAAGGCGGGTGAGTTCGAGATCATACCCGTTTTTCACCCCATCGGCGTCAATGGAATTGAGACAGATTTCTCCGGCCCCGAGGGCTTCGCCGGTCTTGGCCCATTCGAGGGCGTCCAGTCCCATGTATTTTCGACCGCCATGAATGACGATTTCAAAACCTGAAGGGATGGCTATGGATTTTTCCACACGTTTGACGTCCATGCCAAGGACAATACATTGGGAACCGAAACGGGTCGCTCCTTCACTGATGATGTCGGGATTTTTGACGGCTCCTGAATTGACAGAAACCTTCTCCGCTCCGGCCACAAGAACGTCGCGCATGTCTTCCACGGTGTTGATGCCACCACCGACCGAGAATGGAATAAAGATTTGGGAAGCCACGCTTTCGACGACATCGAGGAAGATCCCACGGGCCTCGTGTGAAGCGGTAATGTCATAGAAGACGATTTCATCCGCACCTTGTTCGTAATATCTTTTGGCGGTTTCGACCGGGTCACCAATATCAACATTTCCCTCGAATTTGACACCTTTGGTCAGTCTGCCATTGCGGACATCGAGACATGGGATGACGCGTTTACTGAGCATTGGCGGCCTCCTGACAGTAGGTATAGAAATTATGCAGCATTTTTAGCCCCGGGCGTCCTGATTTTTCTGGATGGAACTGGACTGCCCACAATCCTTGACGGCCATGGACCGAACAAAAATCAATGCCGTAGCGGGTGGTTGCGATGACGTATTCATCTTTGGGATGCGGGAAGTAGCTGTGGACGAAATAGAAGTCCGCATCGGGATCAATCCCCGCGAATAACTCACAGTCCTTGACCAGTTCGATTTGATTCCACCCCATATGCGGTACGCGGATGGTGGCGTCTTCATAATCAACCCAGGAAGGATTGAACAGTCGACATTCGCCGGGAATGACTTCCAGTGCCTTGGTGTCGTTTTCTTCTGAGTAGTCCAGCAGAATTTGACAGCCGACACAAATGCCGAGAACCGGTTTTTTTTGCCAGATAAGCCCCTTGATAACCTCATCAAGCCCGTCGGCATGGAGTTCTTCCATGGCCTGTCCTGCGGCTCCGACGCCCGGGAAAATGATGCCGGAAGCTTTGTTGAGCTTTTCCGGATCGTTAGTGATCTCATTGGGGATTCCCAAATGGTCAAGTGCCCGACGGACACTGGTTTGGTTTCCCGCTTTGTAATCGAATATGGCGAGCATCTGTCCCTCCGAATTGTCTATTCGTTATCTTAAAGCGACTAGTAAAAAAATGGAGGGAAAACAAGGAGTTTTTTTGAGAATTCACAAAGATGTCAATGCAAACCGGGATTTTCAGGAGAATTTCCCGAAATAGTCATGTCTTTTTGGAAAAAGTCCGTTGTCAGATCGGGTTATTTCCCCAGAATCCGGAGAAGGAGGTCACCGGTCAATGGACCGAGTTTGCGGCCCAATCCCTTCAACCGGATGGGGCGACCAATGACAAAATCCTGTGGAAGGGTGACTTCAATGGTTTTTGGCCCTTGAGTGAATTTTTGTTCAACCGTGATGCGAATTTTTCGTCCAGGGAGCAAGTGCTGTGCGGGAAAATGCACGGTTTGTTCGTGGTCCATCTGTCCCTTGAACCACCCCTTGATTCCTCGGGACAGATTGAGGTTGAGTGTGCGTTCACCCCAATGGAGTTGAAGATGCTTTTTGTTTAGTTCCAACGGGCCTTGGTAGCCTGGTTGCTCCTTGCGGATTTGTCGGTAGATGTCCTCAAAAACTTTTTTGGCAAAAGGATCGTTGAGGATATCCTTGAGGACTTCTTCTTCCTTGTAATAATATCGCTGTGCCCTGGAACGTGCGGACCCTTTTCGCTTCTTGGGGCGACCTTTGGTCCATTCTTGTTGGGTGTGCGCGGAGGCTTTGGTTGTGTGTGACCGGCTGGCCCGTGGTTTTTCTCGTGTTGTTTGCCAGGACCTTTCTCGTGATTTTCCAGACGAGGCCGAGCCAGTTGTCTCAGCTCCGTTGTCCAACAAGGTTTTGGCAGTGACGTATGCCTCATTGATCTTTTGGAATTGTTCGCTCGCATTCGGGCTGGAGTTCAAGTCGGGGTGGTACTTGAAAGCCAGTTTTCGAAATGAGGTTTTGATATCATCCAGGGATGCGTTTGCGTCGAGCTGGAGTATGGTGAGACATCCCTGAAGATTCATTGGTCACCCTTTGTTATTCTTCCGAAATGAGTGCATTCGGAGCTGTTTCGGGATCATAGCGCAAAAGGTCTTCTTTGTGCAAATAGGCTCGGCCTTGTTTGACAAACTCGGCGTGTCCCGCTTTGGGATTGATGCCCGGACAGTACTCCTGAACCATTTGCCAACTCAGTTCATCAACGAGATTGCCGCGGAAGTAGGGCCACGCACGACAGACGTCAGGGCGTCCCGGGTGGATGCCGCATCCTTCCTTGTAAAAAATGCAGTACTTGTCTTTTCCCACATTGAGGTGGAGTTTGCCTCCACGTTTGTGTGCGTATTTTTCAACAAGTTCTTCGACGGATATTCCCAGATGTTCGGCCAGACGAGTCCGGTCTTTGGCGGTCATGACGATGCCGCCTTCTCCCTGGCAGCAATGGCCGCACATCTGACATTCAAAAGCTGATTCGTTCATCGTGTGATTCCCAATGCTTGAAGTTCCACTTTGAGGCAACGGTCCTCGACCACGACGATGCCACTTCCTTCGAGGATTGCACGTGCTTCGGGGCTGACAATGCCGGACTGCATCCAAAATATTTTGGGAAGCGGGGCCATTTTCAGGACTTCCCGGGCGTGATCCGGACAGAACGGTGCCGCTCTGAACAGGTCAACCACGTCAACAGGAACCGGAATGTCCGTGACGGATTTGAATGCCGGGATGTCCCACACCGTGGATCGCTTGGGATGCACCGGAATGATCTCGAATCCCATATCGATCATGGTCCGCCCGACGCCGTCCACAGGGCGGGACGGTTTGTCCACAGCTCCTACCACGGCAATGGTCTTGACCTCATGCAGGAGCGGAGCTACCTCTTTCATATTGAATAGCATAATTTCACCTCATCTGACTGTGACGTCTTGTACAGCAAAGAATGGGGATTGCCTAGTTGTAATACCGAGAAGGAGTCATCATGTTTGAACCACTTGCCCGAATCCCGGACGCTGAATTGCATCGCCGTCAGGATTCGGTTCGCCATTATTTACAGACCGTTGCCCCGGAGGCGGGGGGAATCCTCGTTTTTTCCCGATTGAATATATATTATCTGACCGGCACGTTTGGCCAGGGGGTTTTGTGGTTGCCTATGGATGGAAAGCCTGTCCTGCTTATTCGAACCGGTCTCAATCGTGCCCGGTTGGAAGCGGGTGTGGAGCATATTTTGCCGTTCAAGTCCTATTCTCAGCTTGCCGGACTGTGTGCGGATGCGGGAAGTCCCTTTCCGCAAACCATTGCTGTCGTTATGGCCGGTCTGACGTGGCAACTCGGGTCGATGTTGGCTGCCAAGTTGAAGGAATACACGCTTGTTCCGGGCGATCACGCCGTGGCTCTGGCCAAGATGGTCAAGTCTGAATTCGAGTTGGACATCCTCCGGCGATGCGGAGCGTTGCATCACACCAGTCTTCATGATTTGTTGCCAGCGAAATTGAAACCCGGCATGACGGAACGGGAAATCGCCCATCAAGCGTGGGAGGTCTTTTTTTCGCAGGGGCACATGGGCATGTTGCGGATGCAGGCGCACGGCGAAGAAATTTTTCTCGGTCATGTCGCTGCTGGAGATTCCGGGAATTACCCCAGCGGCTTCAATGGACCGCTTGGGTTGCGGGGGGAGCATCCCGCGTCCGTTTTCATGGGCAATGCGAACAAGGTCTGGGAATACGGCGAACCGCTGATGTTGGACATTGGTTTTCAGATCGAGGGGTACCACACTGACAAGACCCAGGCCTATTTCGCGGGACCGGAATCCGCCAAAAGCGACGCCATTCGTGCGGCGCATGATTTTTGTGTGGCCATGCAGGAGTGGTGTTGCGAAACCGCCAAACCGGGCGTCACGCCTGCCGAGTTGTACGCCTATTGTATCGATCAAGCGGAAAAACAGGGGTTTGCTGACGGGTTCATGGGATTGGACGAGAGCAAGGTGCCATTCATTGGCCATGGTATCGGTTTGACCATTGACGAATATCCACCCATTGCCAGAGGTTTTGATGTGCCGCTTGAAAAGGGCATGGTCCTTGCGTTTGAGCCGAAGCAGAGTATTCGAGGCGTGGCCATGGTCGGCGTTGAGAATACTTTTGAAATCACGGACACCGGCTGTCGATCAATTTCCGGCGACACGTATGAAATGATTCCGATCGAATAACAGATGGCGGACATGTTTGGTCCAGCACGTGGCGGGACAATGAAGGGCTGTCGGTTTATTGACCGGCGGCCATCATTTTGTTGACCACAAGGTGATGAAAAGGCCGAACGCAGGTGAAATAGACCGGTCCGGTCCAGCGGTTGTAGTGAACGATTGATCCGACATGCATTGTGTTCATGCCATTGTCGAGCGGTTCTGTCGCAACGATTAAATGGGCAGTGAGGTGATCTGCCACATGCTCGACCGCCAAATAGACGTTTTCTTTGCCATGGGTCACGGTAAAGGCATGGCATGGAGCACCGGGTGTGAAGGAAATGTCGTCGGGTTGAATCGGTGTCCCATCAATGGTTTCCTGTTTCATGCCGAGAAATCGGACAAAGACAGCCCGGATTTTGTACAGAGCCGTGAGCCATGCTGGTGAATAATACAGAAAATCGGCGAGGAATTCGCGAAGCGTCTTGCGTGTTTCGATGGATTTGACATCCACGTAGTCAGCGTTGGCAAAAAGGTGCGTCAATTCTGGAATGGACTTGAAGTACGTTTTTGCCATGGAATGCTCCTTGAGAGGCGCACGGTGTGAACCGTGCGCCTTTTTTTGGGGTTATTCGTATGCAGCTTCAAAAATGGAGATGACGTCCTCAATGGTCATTTGGACCGGAGTGATGTCAAAAAGCGCGCCCATGGTGGTCAGGGCGTTCTCAGCCAGGGCCGGAATCTCTTCCCGGGTCACGCCGTAGTCGGACAGTTTTTCGTCGGCCAGTCCAACGTCTGAAATGAGGGTGTCGAGCGCATCGAGGAAGGCCACGCCGCTGACTTCTTCATCAATATTTTCTGCCAAGGTGTCTCCCATGGCGAGTGCGAGATCCTGCAAACGGTCTTCGCCACAGGCTGCCAGGAATCCGAAGTAGGCACGGGAAATCAAGACCAGTCCGGCTCCGTGCGGCAGGTCCGGGTGGAAGGCGGACAGGGCGTGCTCAAGGGAGTGGTGCGAAATACAGGAAGAATAGGATTCGCACAATCCGGCTGCGGTGCAGGCCCATGCCATGATGGTACGGGCTTCGAGGTCTTCGCCGTTTGTAACTGCCTGGGGCAGGGTGTGGGCGATAAGGTGGACGGCTTCCAGAGCGAGCATATCGCTGGCTGGTTGCCGACAGGTTGCCAGATAGGCCTCGACAGCGTGGAAGAAGGCATCCATGCCGGTGTAGGCGGTCTGTCTGGGCGGCACGGAAATCATCAGTGTCGGGTCCACGATGGACAGGGACGGGAAAGTGGAATCATTGCCCCATCCGATTTTTTCATTGGTGCCGGATTTGCTGATGACGGTCCATGGGTCTGCTTCGGTACCGGTTCCGGCAGTGGTGGGGATGGCCACAATGGGGAGCGCGTCTTTTTCAGGCTCCTGCCCGCCGCCGCTTCCGGATTGCATGTAATCCCAGTAATAGCCCGGATTGGTTGCCATGAGTGCAATGGATTTGGCCGCGTCAATCGTGGACCCGCCACCGAGTCCCACGATGAAATTGATGTCATTTTCACGGCAGATGGCTGCGGCTTGATCAACCGTGTCAGATTCTGGATTTGGACGAATTTTATCAAAGACAATGGTCTGCACGTCTTGTTTGGCCAACTGGCTCTGGACGGTCGCCAGATAGCCCTGTTTGACCATGACGCCGGACTCGCCAATGACCACCATGGCTTTGCTGCCACGGGGAAGATGCGGTGTATCGCCCAGTTGTTTCAGGGTGTCTGGCCCGAAAACAATCCGCGTGGGCATGAAATATTGAAAGTTCAGCATTGAAGTCTCCTTGTTTGCAGGGGGTGTTATAGCGATTTCATGATGTTTTCAAGTTGATCGACAGTGAAAAGATCGCGCAGGACAATCGGTGTTGACGGGGATTCCTTGGTGAAGATCGCGGCAGTGGGGATACTTCGACTGCCAAGGGCCTTGAGAAGGGCTTCGGCCTCGGGGTTGCGGTCTGTCATGTCCACCTTGATGAAGGTGATGGAATACGCCTGCTTCCAGCGGGAGATATTTTTATCGGTCAGGACCGTGGCTTCCAAGACTTTGCATGTCGGGCACCAGTCCGCAGTGAAGTCCAGAAACAGTATTTCCTTGCCCATTTTTTGTTGCGTCGCGACAGGGTGAAAGTCCGCCCATGGGTTGTTTTCAACCGCTGGCGGCAGTGTCCAGACAATTGAAGCCACCAGCAAGGCAATTGTGGCGAGCCGAATGCTCCATTTTGTGTTTGATCGTGCGGCCTTCGTTCGTATCCAGAGCCAGCCACCAAACAGCAGCGTCCAGAGCGGGGCAAGGATGCGCAGGCTTTCGCTGCCAAGGGCAATGGCGATCAGATAAAAGGCGGTCCCGAGGAGGAAGAAGGCAATGCCTTTTTCCACGTATTCGATCCATGGACCGGATTTTGGCAGGAATCGGGCAAGTTTTGGGTTGATTATCATGAGGATATATGGACTGGACATGCCGATGCCGATGGAAATGAACACAGTGGCTATGACTAGCGGTCCCTGAATGAGTGCCCAACCAAGAACGCCGCCGAGAAATGGGCCACTGCATGGTGTGGCCAGAAGCGTGGTCAACATGCCGGTGAAAAAAGCTTGTTTTCGAGGATTGGCGTGTCCCGCTCCGAATTTCAAGTCAATGACAGGCAGGTGGAACAGTCCGAACAGGCTGAGACCGAGTGCGCCCATGATCGCGGCAATGGCAAGGACGAGCCACTGATATTGGAAGAGTGCTCCCCAGGCCTGGCCCGTGGCTCCGAGCACAATGGCTAAAAAGAGGAAAAAGCTGAGAACTCCCAGAATGAAAAAGACATTATGTTCGCGAAACGCTGCTACCGGGTTTTTGCCGTCCTCGGTGGTGTTGGCACCGAGCAAGGCCGAGAGTTTGAGGCTGACCACCGGCAGGACGCACGGCATAATGTTCAGAATCAAACCTGCCAGCAGTCCCATGAGGATGGCGGATAGCAGGCTTGAGACCTCCAGGCCGGGCTGAAGGTACGTTGGAGAAAATTGCCAGTCGATGACGGGGCTTTCTGCCACAGAGCCTTCTGCTGCGCTGGGCAGAGGGGTGTCATTTTGCTGTCGAGCCAGTTCGGAAAAAGTGGTCCACCATGGCTGTGCGTCAGCCGGAGGCAGTCCTGAAGGCGTTGTTTCAGGATTCTCAAAGGCCAAATCGAGGCGTGTGGGGACGCATTTAGTGGGATGGCAGAGGAGCATGTCCAGATTCAGGAGAATCGGGAATGGGGTGGGTTGTGTGTCGGGAACCACCACAAACAGTTGGGTGCCGTCGAGATATGCTGCAATCGTCACCGACGGGTCATAGCTGTCTTTTTTCGGGGTGCCTTTTGGATAGATGACCCGAAGCGGGGTGCCGTCGGCAGTTATGGCTGACAAATGCGTGGGCTTTCCTGAGTCGCCTGGAATATTGGAGTAGGCGTACCATTCAGGATTGATATCCAGCGTGATTGTCAGGAGCGTTGCACCTGCCTCTGATGTATTGAGAACGCCCGGCGCAATGCTGTAGGCGTGGATAAGTGCCTTCATCGGCGATGGTTGTGCCTGTGCCGGACAGACCGCTGAAATCAGTGTGAGGGCAAGCGCAAAGAGCAGAATTGGAAGTGGCTTGTTGTCGTACATTTGCATCCTAATTGAAAAAAATGAAAAAAAGTTAAAATTAGTTGTTGACATTTTTTGGGGCGACTTATAGAAACCTCTTCGTCGCTGCGGGAACGCAGGGCGGAAGTGGGTCACTAGCTCAATTGGCAGAGCAGCGGACTCTTAATCCGGAGGTTCAAGGTTCGATTCCTTGGTGACCCACCACTTCGAAATCATGACCCTGTCAGAAATGGCAGGGTTTTTTCGTATGGTTTCAGTTTTATACAGCGCACACATTTGGGAGAACGTCCTTTTTCGGCGACTCTACGCACCTCGGAGAAGAGAGGCAAGCGTGTGCATCAATCCAATAGAAAAGGCCGGGAACCTTTCCCGGCCTGACCATTTGTCCTTTTTTAGCCGCCGAACCAACCCGGTGCGATGACTTCGAGTGCTTTGGTATAATGGACTCGCAAATCTTCGAACTTGCCGCCTATGATTTTTTCCTGTGCTCCAAGACTGGAGGGACAGGTTTGTTGCATTTCTTCAGAGATGGCTTCGAGTTCCTTGACGGTGGATTTGATGAGTATGACGGTGTCTCTGACATCGTCGCCCTTGTCTGAAACCAGAACATCATACAACCGGGCTTTCCAGGTGTTCAGTTCCATTTCCAACCCCTTGCAGTAATGGGCAACAGCTTCCTGCTTTCCGGCATCTGTGGGGCACCCATCAATACCCATACAACTGGGACACGGTCCGGGGTAATCCATGTTCGGCATAACGCCCTCCTTTGTTCGGTTGATAAAATTTCAGCCACTATCAAAAAGGTATACCATTTCACACATTGTTGACGAGTGGTGTTCTCTTTTTGTCATGATTTTCTAACGAAGGACGATTTTTTCGCCCACGAAAAAGGCACCTCCGGTTGAACCGAAGGTGCCTTGAGTCTGGCGTATACTGACGTCTATTCGTCGTCGCAGCCACCAGCCATGTGTTTCAAAGTGTCATATCGCTTGTTGAAGTCGATTTCGATTTTTTTCCGATATTTCGTGGAGAATTCCGGGTAGAACCGTTCCAGCATGGCATACCGGTTTTCGCCGGACAGGAATTCCTGCAACGTGCCGTCAGGGGCTTTTGACTCCAGAATGAACGGATTGTCGCCCGTGTCAGCCAAGATCGGATTGTAGCGATACAGCGGCCAATACCCGGATTCAACGGCCCGTTTCTGTTCGAATTGAGTCTTGCCCATTCCCTGTTTGATTCCCTGGTTGATGCAGGGCGCGTAGGCGATGATGAGGGACGGGCCGGGATAGGCTTCGGCTTCCTTGATTGCCTTCAGGAATTGGTTCTTGTTGGCACCCATGGCCACGGATGCGACGTAGACGTATCCGTATGTCATGGCCATGCGGCCGAGATCCTTTTTGGCCGTGGGTTTGCCCGCTGCCGCGAATTTGGCGATGGACCCCATGGGCGTCGCTTTGGACGACTGGCCGCCCGTGTTGGAATAGACCTCGGTATCCAGCACCAGGACGTTGATGTCCTTGCCGGACGCCAGCACATGATCCAATCCGCCGTATCCGATGTCGTAGGCCCAGCCGTCGCCGCCAAAGATCCAGACAGACTGTTTGGTGAACAGGTCGGCCATGGACATGATTTCCTGCAAGGATTCGTCAGGTGTCCCGGAGAGTGCTGCTTTGAGCGCGTCACCCGTGATGCGGGAGGCGTCTGCGTCGTCTTTTGCTTCAAGCCAGTTGGTGAGGGCGGACTTGATGTCGCCGGTCGTGGTTTCCATGGCCTGGGTTGCGAGATCGACGAGATGGGCGCGGCGTTGGTCTGTGGCCATTTCAATACCGAAGCCGAACTCTGCGGCGTCTTCGAACAGAGAGTTGCCCCAGGCCGGACCGTACCCATCGCTATTGGTACAATATGGAGAGGTCGGTGCCGATGCGCCCCAGATGGAGGAACAGCCCGTGGCATTGGCGATCACCATGCGTTCACCAAAGAGCTGGGTGAGGACTTTGACGTATGGTGTTTCGCCGCATCCCGCACAGGCTCCCGAGAATTCCATGAGGGATTTGCGGAACTGACTGCCCTTGACGGATTCGCGACCAAAGGCGTCCTTGTAGGAAATCGAATCTGAAAAGGTGAAGTTGGGTTCCTGATCCGTTTTTTGGGTGGCGATGGGCTTCATGACCAGAGCCTTGTCCTTGGCCGGACAGATGTCGGCACAGTTGCCGCATCCCAGACAATCAAGGGTGTTGACTTGCATCCGATACTGCATCCCTTTGACATCTTTGCCCATGGCCTTGATTGTTGTGAACGACTCTGGGGCCGTTTGTAGCTCCGTGTCGTCAGCAAGGATCGGGCGAAGTGCGGAATGAGGGCAGACAAAGGCGCATTGGTTGCATTGAATGCAGTTGTCGGCGATCCATTCCGGGACCATGATGGCAACGCCACGTTTTTCGTATTTGCTGGTGGAAACCGGCATGGTTCCATCCTGTGAAAAGGCGGAAACAGGCAATGTGTCGCCTTTTTGTGCAAGGACGGGACGCATTACGTCAGTGACATAGGCCGGTTCATCGCGAGACGGTTCCGGGCTATCTTGTGCTGTTTTCCACGCTGCGGGAACCGGAATTGCAACAATGGCATCTTCGGCATTGTCAACCGCCGCATTGTTCATGGAGACGATCTTCGGGCCTTTTTTGCCATAGGCCGTTTCGATGCCCGCCTTGAGCAGAGTGACGGCTTTTTCGAACGGCATGACGTCCGCCAATTTGAAGAACGCGGTCTGCATGACCATGTTGATACGACCGCCAAGGCCGACTTCTCCCGCGATTTTTACCGCATCTACCGTGTAGAATTTAAGATTTTTTTCCGCAATGGTTCGCCGCATGGCCGCCGGGAGTTTTGTGTCCATCTGTTCGGCAGTCCAGGGGCAGTTCAGGACAAAGGTGCCTCCGTCCTTGATGCCGTCCAACACGTCATATTGTGTCACGTAGTTCGGGTTGTGGCAGGCCACATAATCGGCATTCGTGATCAGGTACGTGGATTGAATGGGGCTTGTGCCAAACCGCAGGTGCGAGATGGTGATTCCCCCGGATTTTTTCGAATCATAGGCAAAATAGCCCTGCGCAAACATGTCGGTATTGTCACCGATGATTTTGATTGCCTGTTTGTTGGCACCAACCGTGCCGTCCGAGCCAAGACCCCAGAATTTACATTGGACGGTTCCGGCAGGCGTCGTGTCCTCACATGCGCAGTCCGGCAGCGAGGTCTTGGAGACATCGTCAGTAATGCCGACGGTAAAGCCGTGACGCGGAGCATCCAGCGAATCGAAGACCGCTTTGACCTGTGCCGGAGTGAATTCCTTTGAGCCAAGACCGTAGCGACCACCGACAATGGTGGGAGCGTCAGCTTTTCCGGCATAGACTGCGCAGATATCCAGATACAGGGGATCACCCAGTGAGCCGGGTTCCTTGGTCCGGTCCAGAACCGCGATTTTTTGGACGGTCTCGGGAATGGCGGACAACAGGTGCTTGATCGAGAAGGGGCGGAACAGGCGGACCTTGACGAGGCCGACCTTGCTACCGGTCGCATTGAGATGATTGACGGTTTCTTCGATACATTCGCACGCCGATCCCATGCCAATGATGATCCGTTCGGCTTCGGGGTGTCCAACGTACTCGAACAGTTTGTACTGTCGGCCCGTGATTTCGCCCACCTTGTCCATGGCGTCGGTCACCATGTCTGGAATGGCATCGTAATAGGCGTTGGTCGTTTCTCGTCCCTGGAAATAGATGTCGGGATTTTGTGCGGTGCCGCGAATGTTCGGGTGTTCCGGGTTCATGGCCCGTGCGCGGAATTTGGCGAGTTTCTCACGATTGACGAGCGGTTTCATGTCCTCGTAGTCGATGACATTAATTTTCTGGATTTCATGTGATGTGCGAAATCCGTCAAAGATCGACATGAAGGGAATCGACGATTCGATGCTGGACAGGTGCGCGACCAGCGACAGGTCCATGACTTCCTGAACCGAATTGGAAAAGAGCATGGCAAAGCCGGTCTGACGGGTGGCCATCACATCCTGATGGTCGCCGAAGATCGAAAGTGCGTGTCCGGCCACGGCTCGGGCCGAAACATGGAAAACGCCGGGAAGCAGTTCCCCGGAGATTTTGTACATGTTCGGAATCATGAGCAAGAGACCTTGAGAAGCCGTGAACGTTGTGGTGAGCGCGCCTCCGGCCAAGGAACCGTGGACTGCTCCGGCTGCACCCGCTTCAGACTGCATCTGACGGATCTGGACCTTTTGACCGAAAATGTTTTTCCGCCCCTGCGCCGCCCATTCGTCGGCAATTTCACCCATTGGGGTGGATGGGGTGATCGGGTAGATGGCGGCAGTTTCGCTCAAGGCATAGGCCACATGAGCGGCAGCGGTGTTGCCGTCCATTGTCTTCATCATTTTTTTAGACATGTGTCTCTCCACAGGTTTGAATTGGACTCTGGCAATCAAGACGCTCTGAAATAGATTGTCAGAGGGGCCGTGCAAGTTCCGGTGTGGTCATCGTGCGATTGGCCGGTGAACACAGAGGCCTTGCCGGGAAAATTGTGTTCGGTGCATACCGTGCGCCGTCTGTCATTTGTCACGATTTTTGGATTTTCGGTCAAGACCTCTGGTTGCCGTTCCCCGATCAATGACAGCCATTGACCGAATAGTTTGACCCGAAAGGTGCTCTGATAGGCTTGTGATATGATTCACATTCTTGGTGTGTGTTGAAATCAGGAAATTAAAAAAGGCAAAGGAACGGGGAAGGTGTGAGGGAATGGAAGAGGCTGGTGGAGAACGTTATTCCTGGACCCATTTGAGTGCGGTGGTTTTTTCTTCTTTGGGAAAGGCCTTGAGTTCCAGACTTGGAAAGAGTTTGTCATTGAATTTGATAAGAGGGGCGACCCACGACTTGTCAGTGACAATGGCTTCCTTGGCAAATCTGCGCATGGAGGGGAGTGAAAATTTCATGTCTTCGTAGAGCGCGGCGAGGGTAAACCCTTCCCATTTTTCCAGTTCGACATAGATATTCAGTCGTTGATTGGTCGCCCCCATCAAGGTCTGGATTTTATGGATGACGCTGTCCATGCCTTCTTTGTTGATTTTTCCCGAAATTTTGAGACCAAGGGTCTTTTCTGATGGAATATCAATGAGTGTTATCATTTTTTCTCCTTATTCACGGAAGCAAAGACTGTGAAAGATCTCTTCCTCTATACGTTATGGAGAAATTTGGGCAAGAAAATATTCGTCTTTTTGTTCACCCTCTTCAAGATTTTGAAAGGAAGGAGGGGGAAAAAGACATGAGCTAGAGGCTGATCCGTGTGGGTGATGCAGGAATTCAGAATAAAAAATGTCCCGAGGAGAAAATCCTCGGGACGTGTGAAGCTATGGCATTGTGGTGAAAGTGGTGTCCTCATGAGAGGACGCGTGTGTACCGACTATTTTTCCGTGGCATAGCCAGCCTTGTTCCAGGCGATATAACCACCAGCCAGGCTGCGGACATTCCAATAGCCGTGTTTGAGCAAATAGGAAGCCGCAATATTGGCTCGATAGCCTCCGGCACAGTACAGGATATGATGATCCTCTTCGGACAGGTCGAATTGTCCGTTCAGAATATTCGTGAGGGGAATGTGCCGTGCGCCAGGAATTTTCCCGCCAGCAACTTCGGCCGGGGTGCGAACGTCAATAAGACTGAGTGGTTTGTTTTCTGTCTGACAGGTTTGCAGGTCCTGCGCCGAGTCAATGGCCAGCGTATCGACCGGGCGGCCACTGAACACCCATGATTGGATGCCGCCGGACAAATAGCCATAAATGCGGTCATAGCCGATGCGGTGCAGTTCGGTCCGCATCCGTTCGTAGCCTTCTTTGGAATCCACCACGAGCAGGATGTCCGCCTGAGGATCGACAACCATGCCGACCCAGTTGGCCAGACTCGGTTCAAAGCCGATATTGATGGAGCCGGGAATGTGATATCCGGCGTAGGCGGCGGCATCTCGGACATCGATGACCACTGCGCCGTCCTGCATCTTCTCTTCAAATTTGAAGGGGTTCATGGCCAGATCGAGGGGGCATCGCTCAAGGAGCGGGGCACCGTTCGCATTGGTGGAAATGATGTGGGTGAAACTTTTGGGCCGTGCCGGGAATTCCTGACTCATGGTGACATGAAAGTCTTCGTAGTTTTCAAAACCGAGCATGGGGTTGTGACGGCGTTCGAAACCAAGTGTCGAACTGGGTTTGGAACTCATGCCGCGTCCACATAGGGAACCGGCTCCATGCGCCGGGAAGACTTCAAGACTGTCGGGGAATTTGCTGAATTTGACATACAGCGTGTTCCAGAGATTCTGAATTTGTTCATCCAGTTTGGCATCGCCGACCAGGTCGGGGCGGCCGATGTCATTGACAAAAAGGACATCGCCAGTGAGCAGCACCCACGGCTCGTTGCCACGTGAAAAGTCCGTCACGAGGAGCGACAGCGAGTCCGGGGTGTGCCCGGGGGTGTGCAAGACTTCAAGTCCGGCATTGCCGATGGTCAGTTTATCGCCTTCCTTGAGCGGGGTGAACGGATAGGTCACGGGGGAAGTCTCATAGACCATGACGTCGCATCCCGTGTGGGATTTCAATTCCTGTGCGCCTGAAACGTGGTCGGCATGAACATGTGTATCGATGGCGTGAACGATCTTCATTCCTTCGTCACGCGAAATGTCCAGGTAGTCTTGTACGTCTCTTTTGGGGTCGATGACCACCATTTCTCCGGCAGCGGGGCACCCGATCACGTAGGAAAAACATCCGAGACCAGGTGTGGTGATTTGTTTGAAATACATGACAAGCTCCTTTTTCTCGCTTTATATGAATGTCTTTTCATAAATGGAAATTAGGTTGCTGGCAATAATTAGGAATGATTATTCTAATTCTTTTGCCTTGGTCACGAATTTTTTCGCCAGATCATCCAGGATGTCCGCAGCAACTGTGAAGGTTTTGAGTTTGGAGTCAGGGGTGTTGAGCACGCGACGGTAGGCCCATTGGGACAGGTAAAAGAGTTCTGCTTCCGGGCAGGAAGAGCAGACTTTTTTGAGTTGAAGCAGCAGTTCTTCCTTGACCTGTTGCCGCTGGAGGATCGCACTTTTCAATCGGGCACCGGCCTGTTTCGTGTTTTTTTCGTCCGCCAGTGCGACCTGCATTTGTCCATTGGCCCTTTCTACGGCTTTGGCGGCACGGAGGTATTTGCCAGCCATTTCCGTGAGTGATTTATTCTGGCCCATGGCTCTGAACACGGTGGCCATGCGTTCTATGCGACGGCTGTTCAGCCTGAGCATGACGGCGATTTCCGCATTGGTCAGGGTGCGCATGGTTTGGGTTTTCCCTTCGATATATTGACGCTCGTCCGTGGCGGCGGTGTCGGTCAGGAGAACAACAAAGCCTTCACTGTACAGGCTATACAACGTCTTGAGCATAGTCGGTGTGAATGCGTAGTCCAAGACGGCCTTGCGTGAAGCGCGGATGTCATTTTCGGAGACGGTGAACCCGTCCAGCTCCCGGCCAAAATGTTTGTTGAGAGAAACAGCGGACACCAAGGTCGCGGGTTTGCCGTTGAGATTGGATGGAACGAATCGGTGCAACACATAGTCGGCCAGGGATTCGACAAAGGAGAAGGTGACGACAGCATCTTCCGAAATTTCAATTGTCTGCGGTTGTTTTTTTGCGGGCTTGACGGCTGGTGGCGGCGTTGTGTCGACCGGGGCAGCCGTGGCAGGGGTGTAGTCGGGGGCGACTTTTTGCCCCTCATTGACCCAGTCCGGAGCTTGGACAGGTTGTTTTTTCGGCTCGGCAACCGATTGTTTGATTGCTGCTGTGTTCACAGGTGTTTCTTCTGACGAATCAGACAGGAGCAGATATGAGCCTACGGCGAGCAGAATGGCGCATCCAATGAGGATCAAGGCGGTTTGACGTTCTTTCATGATGGTATCTCCTGAAGTTCTTTTATCAGTTTATGCTTCCTGTTTCCAGGTGTACTCGTTTTCCTTGTCAGCATTGGCACAGGTCAGGTCCATGTCGCGGAGGAGCGCCCAATACGTGGTTCCCTTGACGGCTTGTTCGCCCATTTGTCGCATACTTGAATAGTATTCGAGTAATGAAACCATGGTGTTCAGATCAATATCGCCCTGCGCGCCTATACGCAAGAGATCATCCTTGAGATCGTGATACACATCGTCAAGTTGATGCAGTTGCTGTTTGATGTCCATGAATTCTGGCGCACAGGGAGTATGGGCCACATTGAGAAGATTACGGACGTCTCTTCGGAATGCTCGGGCGGTTTCTGCTGTTGGTTCAGGAAGGGAATGGTCCAGAAAAGTGTGTTGCTGTGAGATTTCCGTGATGATGTTCAGGGCCTTTTTATAATATTGGACGACGCGCAAGACCGCTGGAAGGCGAAGCGCCACGGCATCAGGCAGGTCCAGTCGTTGAATTTTGACACAATAGCTGCGAATTGCTGTGGCCAGTGTGTCGTGAGCCATTTTGTTTTTGATGAAATCGACATGACGAAATTTTGATGTCAGGGCCTTTTGGCAAATTTCACGAGTCATTTCTCCTAGTCGTCCTGATTCCATGAAAAGGGCGTCCATGGCCAGTGACGGCGTGCCAAGGATGGTTTTGTCCAGATATTTTGGCTGGCCAAGCTCCGCGACGTCCCGGCCAATGTGACGGTTGAGAAAATTCACCAGCCGTTTGGTGAAGGGCAGGAAAAGCGCGACGCCGAGCACATTGAAAAGGGTGTGAAAAATAGCGAGCGTGGTTGCCATGTCAAAAGTTTCGTCAAGCGGCGATATGGTTTTGACAATAGCGAGCAGGAGCGGAATGGTTGCCAAGGCGACCAGTGCGGTGACTGTATTGAAGATGATGTGGGCCGCAGCAACCTTCTTGGCGTTGTAGGTTGCGCCAATGACGGAAAAAAGAGCGGTCGATGTCGTGCCGATATTGGTTCCGATGGCGGCCGCCGCAGCACTCTCCAAGGTGATGATGTTGGACATTCCCGCAGTCAGGATAAGGGCCATGGCCGCGCTGGAGCTTTGCATGAGCAGCGTGAGTATGGCTCCGATGACCACAAAGAGCAGGATACCGGGAATGCCACCAATGTTGAAAGAGGCAAGGTCAACGGCCCCGCCGAGATCGTGGAAAGATGATTGCAGAATTTCGATGCCAAGGAAAAAAATGCCGAACCCGGTCAAGGCGTCCCCGAGGTGCTCGCGACGAGAATGGCGTCCCGTGAGCCTGAGCAATGCGCCCAGACCGATCAAAGGGAGGGCCAATGCCTTGACTTTGACACTGACACCAACGGCGGCGACGATCCAGCTTGTCACGGTTGTCCCGATGTTCGAGCCGAAAATGACACCGACGGATTGTGGGAGCGTCATCAGCCCGGCATTGACGAATCCGATAACTGCCACAGTGATGGCACTGGACGATTGCACCAGGGCCGTGACCATGAATCCCGAGGCCAAGCCTCTGAGTGGGGTTTTTGTCCATTTCCCTAAAATTGAGCGGAGGGCGTTTCCGGCCGCGTTGCGCAGCCCTTTGGTCATCAGTCTCATCCCTAAAAGGAAAAGTCCGAGTCCACCTATCAGTCCGGCACCAAGAGAAAATAGCATGATCGTGGGTCGCTCCTTACAACAATCTGATAGTACGTTCTTAGTTTGACAGAAGGGCAAAGTAAATAGGTTTGTGCATACCGATATGATCGAAAACGGTCAGCATGTCATCCGTGAAAGAAGGGGGAGGGGGCTTCGGGAAAATTCGATGGATTCCATTTGATTGAAATCCACAAAAATACCATGTCGGCACTCCAAGGCTTAATCTGGTAACAATACCAGTAAAAGTGAAGCTCAAAGGAGGCCGACATGGCTAGGATTAAAATATCAT